>CAWVTO010000023.1:0-15663 GCA_963932895.1 uncultured bacterium | reverse complement strand
CGCCAAATTGTCTAAAATACCTCAATACTACTCCCTACTCAATGCGTTAATATCCTTGTTTTCCAAGTGTTTCAACGCTTGGTTAGCCGATACTGCATTGATCATAGCCTTGCCCAATTTTTTACTAGTAGTTACTGCATTGAGCCTACGTAGTAATGGAAAAAGAGGACTCATGGCAATGTACAGATACGTATACCAACTGGCACCGTACCCAACACCATTGTCTGGCACAAGAGCACCTAGTCTAAACATATAGGCATCTTTCACTCCTTTATTCAAAATATAATTTTCAGTTTTTCCTTTTACGCGTGCCCACATCCTATTGCCTTGTTCTGTAGAATCTGTTCCTTGTCCACTTACATACGTCATTACCACAAGAGGATTGGCAGAGTGGCAAGCATCGGTAAGCGACTTGGTGACCGTATAGGTGAGTTTCGTAAATTCTTCCTCATTCTTACCTACCGAGCTTACTCCCATACAATGAAAGCAAGCGTCGTACCCTTTCAAATCGGGTACCAGTCCAGAGAAATCTGTAAAGTCACTGTGAAGCAATTCCGTTAGTTTGGGATGAGTGACCATAACGCTTCTTCTATTCACTACAAGTACTTCTTGCACTGTATCACTTACCAAGCACTCGTTGAGCACTGAGCGACCTACCATACCAGTAGAACCTGTTATTATTACTTTCATTTTACTACTTAGTTGTATTTCCTTTTTAGTGCGGCTAATAATCCTTCTTTATTGAAGCCTTCTCCTTTGAGCAATATAATTGTGACAAAACCATCCATGTAGCTTTCGATTAAATCTACCTCTGCCTCAATATCTGAATACTTTAGTTCCGCAAGTGCGTGTCGTAACACTCCACGTATGGGCTGGGCCATCGTAGCATCATAGTTCTCCTGCTGCCACTTGAGCGAATATAGCAATCGCCAAAACGGGTAATCTTCTATATTCATATGAAAAGGCAACTCCATCGCAGTCATTACGCGTTCTCTTGGGTCCTCTATTTCGTTAAGCTGTTGCACTTCTTCGTGTATTTTCTCCAGACCAATTCGCATAATCGCATGTAACAAGCCCGCCTTATTTTCAAAGTGCCTAAAAATAAGCCCCTCAGAAACACCCGCATCTTTTGCTATTGCACTAGTTGGCACGGCGTTAAAACCCTTTTGGGCAAATAATTTGAGGGCAGAATCAAGAATGGCTTTTTGTTTATCGGTCATAGCAAGTGAGTATTTACTTACAAATATAGGCAATAAAACAACTGCCTATCAAAATAGTAGTACTAACAACAGAGTATACTAAAAATGTTTTAATTCTCGTTATATCATCAACCTGAAAAGCTAAATCGTCTTACCGGAATTCTGTTTTAGCACTACTTTCACGTTACCAAAAAAAAACCAAATTACCACAGCTTTGACCAGCCGCTCCTATGCGGACTAACTACCGTTTTGCCTCAAGTTTTACCCAAAAACAAAGTATTATGGCAAACACAAAACAAACACCAAGACAAAAAATGATCAACATGATGTATATCGTGTTAATCGCAATGCTCGCTCTAAACGTAGACCGACACGTACTCGAAGCCTTCCATTTAATGGAAAAAGACTACACCTCATCAAGCATGAGTTTTGACAAAAAGAATGGCTCACTTATGACCACTTTCAATCAGGTATTAAGTACAGACCAGACCAAGGCAAAACCGTATTATGATGCGGCGTTGCAAGCTCAACAAGTCTCAGAAGAGTTCACCCGCTACATAGCAGTACTAAAAAAGGATGTAGAGGAGATGTATAAAGGGAGAGAAGAAAGTGAAGGAGAAGAAACTGAACTCACCGCCCTGAAAAATCCAGAGGGCATGGAAAAGCACGCTTATTACTTTATGGAAGCCAATAACGGAGCGAAGGCAAAAGAACTCCAACTGCGTATAAACAAAACCCGAGACAAACTACTCGACCTACTAAAACCAAAGAAAGACAAGCTATTTGTCGATATGACAAAATACAACGACGTACAGGCTTCTAACCTACTAAAAGCGGAAGAGCCAAAAACGACTGGATCGGTAAGGAAAACGTGGGCAAGCACATACCTAGAATATCAACCTGCAGGTGCTGTCATGGCCATGCTCACACAATACCAAAACAACGCGAAAGCACTAGAAGCAGATATCATAAATAAGCTCCTACAAGGGGTAAACAGCAGTGCATTCATTATAGACGAACTCAATGCAGCTATAATACCAAAAAGCAACTATATAATGGCTGGAGAAAACTACACTGCGGATGTGATGCTCATAGCTACTGCGAGCAATGCAATACCAACAATAACCGTAAACGGTACATCCCTCACAGCTATGGAAGGGAATGTGGGCAAAATAGAAATACCAGCTACGGGCATAGGTGAGAAGAAAATAAGTGGAACTATAGAGGTAGCCGATCCTAAAACAGGCGAGCCCCGTGTATACAATTACGAACACAATTACCAAGTTTTCAAACCTGTAGCAACCGTGAGTGCTGAGGCCATGAAAATACTCTACGTAGGGCTAGACAATCCGCTGAGTATATCTGTGCCGGGTTTTAGTGCTAGCGATATACAAGTAACCTCCAATGGTGCTCGCATAAGTGGAGGCAACGGAACTTACAAAGCCAAGGTAGATGGTACACAACGAAAAATAACTATATCTGTAAAAGCAAAAGGAAGACACATGGGAACCGTGGAGTACAAAGTGAGACAAGTACCCGAACCGAGAGCACAATTGGGTGGCATACGCAATGACGGAAGAGGGAAAACAGTAGGAGCTCTATGTGCCCAAGACCGTATATTGGCCAATTTAGGAGAGGGATTTGCTTACGATCTGCCGTTTACGGTTACTTCTTTTACCATAATATTGGATGGCAGAAGAGGCCCCATAAGAAGAAGAGTAACAGGAAATAAACTACCTGCAGATATCAAACAAGACATATGCAATCTACGCTCTGGGAATCGTATTTTTATAGAACAAGTAAAAACACGGAATAGCGAATACAACCTAATAAAAGAAGCTGCCCCTACTATGATAGTAGTGAGATAAGCACGATTTCTTTTACTTACTGACTACGGGTATTTCCCTATCTCAATCAAAAAGAAGGGCGAAATAATCGCCCTTCTTTCTGTTGTTTCGCCCCCTATACTATTGCCATACTCCAGGCTCTACTGCCACACTGAGAGCCCCGTCTTTCCTGTGCCACATAAACAGCCTCAAAACAAATATAAATCGGCACTGTACTTACGTTTAATCAACATATTAACCTTAAATATTGCTTACTTTCGCCTTATGTATCGCTTATCCGTCACTGCAGCAACCCTCTTAATTTTATGCCTATTTAGTCCTACCGTTTCTGCTCAGCAAACCATCTCTTACCAAGAGACGATGAATGACCATTCTTACAATTTTTACGAAGTAGTGAAATCGGCAGAGCAGTACTTTGAAGCAAATGGAAGAGGAAAAGGAAGCGGTTTCAAACCATACGAAAGGTGGAAAAGCGAAAACGAGAGTAAATACGCCCCAAGTGGTGACAGATACAACGCGGACCACTACATAGCCTACAAAGCGTATACAGTAATAAAGAGCAATGCCAGCCACAAAACGAAAAGCTCGTTTGACAACGGATGGGAAGAACTAGGCCCGTGGGATGCCAATAACGTGACACACCATTATAGCCCGGGTATCGGGAGAGTAGAAACTTTTTGGGTAGACCCAGCAAATGACCAAATCATCTACCTAGGCAGTAGAAGTGGTGGATTTTGGAAAACAACAGATGGCGGAACTAACTGGAAAAATACTACGGACAATCTTTTTGCATCTGGAGTAAGAACCATAAGTGTAAACCCAACCAACAAAAATGAAATACTCATAAACGTACAACACGGTGGATCAGGCTATACACATGGGGTATATCGCAGTATTGACCAAGGTGAAACCTGGAGCAAATCGACCTTCACTAGAGACAACTTGGGCTGGGGTGGTCTAGGAGACAATGAGCGTATCTATAAGATTGCTTATCATCCTACAGTAGCCAACAAGGTATATGTAGGCTCTACCCAGGGACTATACGTATCCACGGATAACTTGGCTACGTGGACTAGAGTTATGACAGGTGCCACAACAGATATTGCCTTTCACCCAACCAATGATCAAATTATTTATGCATTTAGAAACGCAAGTACCGATAAAAATCTCCTAAAAAAATCTACCGATGGAGGCACCACATTTGTCAATGCAGGCTCTTTTGCTGACAATGGCAATAGACAAGTCTTCTTATCTGTGAGTGCAAGTGCACCTCAACATGTATACGCTGGATCAACCAATGGAGTGTATAAATCAAGGGATGAAGGAGCTACTTTTACCAAGCAAAGCAACCCAGACGAAACAGGTCTTGCCTTTGCCGTATCGGATATAGATACCAATGCTATGGTCTATGGTTATGTAGACCTACACAACTCTACAGACAATGGACAAACTTTTGTAGAACGCACCAAATGGAGCGTGCAAGACGATGCATACATACATGCAGATTTGCGTATAGCTGATTGCATAAATGGGGTGTTTTATGTGGGTACAGACGGATATTTAGCTAAAAGCACTGATAATGGTGTGAAATGGACCATATTAAATGACGGAACAGCCATAAGAGAGTTTTATGCTGTGGGAAGTAGTCAAGGAGACTATGATGTACATATGGCTGGATCACAAGACAATGGCACCAGTATACACAACAAAGATGGATGGATAGAATGGAATGGCGGTGACGGCATGGAAGCACTTGTGCATCCGCTCAATAGTGACTGGATGATTGGTAGCTGGCAATACGGCTCACGTAACTACACACATGACGGCGGGTTTGATGGGAGACGCGGCACTGGAAACCCAGAGCGAGGTTTTGGCATTGCAGCGTGGGAAGCTCCACTTGTGCTCAACCCATTGAATCAAATGCAGATAATACACATGGCAAATACCTTGTTAAAAGGGAATAGATTTGGTACACAGTGGGATACCCTTAGCGAACCAAACATTGGCCTAATAACAGAAGCTACAATCGCAGATACAGATAGTAACGTAATAGCCATTAGTAGAGGTAATAATCTACAATTGACTACCGACGGCGGTGCTACGTGGAATAGTATTACTACTGGCCTCCCGGGCTATACATTTACAGACATAGCCTTTGATCCTAAAGATGAAAATACCATCCTAATAACCTACAATAGATACCAACTAGATAACAAAAAAATATTCATTAGCTATGACCAGGGTGCAACATGGGAAAATATAACCTACAACCTAGGTAACATGCCACTTAGAACCGTAGTAATGGACCACAGCGATTCGTCTTACATATATGTAGGTGGAGAGATAGGCGTCTATTACAAGAGTAAAAATGGCAGTGAATGGACCCTATATGCTGACCACCTTCCAAACGTAACCGTTAAAGATTTAGAAATACAATACGGTAGTAACACACTACGTGCGGCTACATGGGGTCGCGGATTATGGGAGAATACATTGATAGGACGCAATGCATACCCCAGTATAAACTACGTGGGCATAACAAGCACACCTACGCACGAAACGCCAAAGGCAGAGACAGATCAGTATGTAACTGCAAATATTCCTTATGACGGAACGCTTAAAACGGTAACTGTACAGTGGAACGAAGGAAATATAGCACTTACAAATAGCATCAGCATGAGCTTAGTAAGCGGCGACCATTGGAAAAGCGATGAACCTATAGGAGCACAAGAACTGAATGATAACGTATACTTTAAAGTAGTAGCCGAAGGTACCAGCAACGATATTTCTGAAACTTATACTTTTCACTACAACATAAAAGAAGCAAAGTATTGTGAGGGTACAGGAAGTAACGGAACAGGGTCTGATTACATAAATAATGTAAAACTAAACGGCATGGAAAAAGCATCTGGTCAAGAGTATTATGCCAATTTTACCGATACTGAAATCACGTTAAATAGGACAAAAAACTACGAACTAGAAGTAGGATTGAACTTCCATTTTGCTGGACAAGACTCGGTGGCAGCTTGGATAGATTTCAACCATGATTTGGATTTTACTACAGACGAAGCAATAGCTATGAGTATCCTAACTGTCAACCACACAAGCACCGGAATATTTAATGTACCAGAAGATGCCAAACTGGATAAATCTCTGAGAATGCGAGTGCGAAACAACTACGGAAGCAACACAATATCGCCTTGCGATAATGCAGCAGGAGAAGTAGAAGACTACACTATTCGAATAGAAGAAAATCCGAACGTAGGTATCCCAGAAATGACGTCTATTCGTACAGCTCTATCGCCCGTACCTAATGAGGGAACTTTTACTGTAACGCTAGAAAATAGAGCAGCAGAAGTGATAGTAGAAATAACAGACATCAACGGAAGGCTAGTATTCACACAACGCTTTGAAAACAGCCAAGAACTGGCAATACAGACAGCTCTTACTGCTGGTAACTACATGGTGAAACTCACTACGAATAAAGGCATGAGTATTCAAAAGATGATAGTTCGCTAAGTATAGATAACCTCTCCCATAAGCAGCATCTTAAACCATTAATACGACAGAGGTGATGCGTGAACATGAGTGACTTTTTGGGTAAAAGTCATTTTATGAATGATACTATAGCCCGCTTTGAAGCAAGGTCTAGGCAAACCATGTTTTCACAAATGACTTATCCGAAATCTGATCTTCTTTACCTTGAGCAATCAAATCATAGATACGTCTGGTATTCTCTGCCCCTTTGTCTAGAGCCTCTTTGTACGGTATATTACTAAAACTGACCATCTCATATTGAGATTGAAAAACATCAGGATGCAAATCGCACAAGTCATGTTCTACTTTCTTGTAATGCAAGAAGTTCTTATCTCCAACCAAATCTCTCATTTCTATGAAATTTTGAAGAGCTAAATCCGCTATTGCATCAGCATTTGGTTTTCTGCGTTTTTCGTAATGCTTCATGGCTACATCCCAGTCGCCAAATTCTTCTAAACACGCGTCTAACTCTACACAGTCTTCAAAAGCACAGTTCATTCCTTGTCCGTAGAACGGAACAATAGCATGACAGGCATCTCCAAGGAGTGTTGCTTTTCCTACATTCCACGGAAAGCATCTCACCGTAACTAAGCTACCAACGGGATTGGCTTTAAAATCCTCAAGTAGCGTAGGCATCATAGGCACACTATCGCCAAAGTACGTATTCATGAAGTTGAGTATTTCCTCATCCGTATTGATATTATCAAAGCCTGTTTCTCCTTCGTATGGCATGAATAACGTACACGTGAAGGACTTATCTGGATTGGGCAGGGCAATCATCATAAAACTACCTCGAGGCCATATATGCAGAGCATTAGGCTCCATAGCAAACTCGCCGTCTGCCGTAGGTTCTATCGTTAGTTCTTTATAACCAGACTTTGTATACGTCTGTGAATAGTCGAATCTACTAGTGCGTTGCATTTTGCTTCGTACTGCAGAGAATGCTCCATCACCACCCAATATGTAATCAGATTTTACCTCTATTTTTTCGCCTGTCTCTGAGTTTGTAAACCAGCAAGTACTATTGTCTAAGTCTACCTTAGTACACTGCATATTGAAATGTTGGTGCACATGCTCGTTCTCATCTGCCAGCTGTAGCAACTGCACATTGAGATGAGCTCTACTTACAGAGTTAATAGCTTGACCGTCTGTACCATAAGGTTGATAGGCTAAGTCACCCGCAGTACTGTGCATCATACGACCAGGCATTGGTATAGCTTTACCCAGTACCGCTTGGTCCAAACCTACCTTTTGTAGGGCCGTAATACCGCGGGTAGAGAGGGCAAGATTAATAGATCTGCCTGCAGGTATTTTTACGTTACGCATATCTGGTCTACGCTCATAGATATTTACTTCGTAACCTCTCTTAGCTAAATATACGGAGACTAACGATCCCGCTAATCCTCCTCCTACTAGTGTTATACTTTTCATTATAGTGTGGTCAAAGTTACACATTGAGCATTTTTATTTGATATTTGTTTTAATCTAAATAATGTCAAAAGACGAAAGCCAAATACTAATCATCTATAATCCTGCTGCACAGGGAGGAGCTAGTGCAAAGGTTTGGGAAGAATATGAACGCTTTCTAACGAGCAATTTGCTTAAGTATTCGTGCTATACTACTCTTGGTGAAAATGATGCAGGACCACTGCTCAAACTAATCCAAACCAATGACTTTAATCTAATAAGCATACTTGGCGGAGACGGTACGATAAACTTAGCTATCAATGAATTGCCACACCTCAATATACCGGTACATCTAATTCCCGCAGGCTCTGGAAACGATTTGGCCAAAATGGTCTATCCTGAAGGCACACCAAGTCTTACACAATTATTTAACCGTGTGCTGCACACTAACCCTGCTACTCAATCCGTAGATATATGGCGATGCAATAAGCGGCTTTTTGTCAATGGATTTGGCTGTGGATTTGATGGGTCTATTGCGTACAACACGAAATTTAAAAAAGGAATTTGGGGCACTAAGATGAAATACTGGGTAGAGATAATGAAGCACATAGTACTGTATCCGTCTCCTACCATAACAGTGAATAGTACCGAATACCGTACGTTTATGCTCTCAGCTGCCAATGGTAGTGTATATGGGGGTGATTTTAAAGTTGCCCCAGGAGCCAACATCAGCGATGGCAAACTCGATGTGGTACGCATCAAAAAAGTGTGGGTACCCCTCCGATTTTTCTACTTGCCATTGGTATTATTGGGTAAACACTTGGGCAAAAAAATAGTATCGTATGAACAGCTAGACCAATTGACTATTTCTGCCAATAAACCTATCCCTGCTCACCTAGACGGTGAACCGATGAATGAATTGGAATATAAAATTTCTAAGGAAGGGGAGATGGATATGCTAGTTTAAGTTTCCAACCTTACTCCATTTTCTCCATACCACTGCACAGATGAGAATAATACACACAGCAATAAACTGAGAGTGACTAACCGCTCCGCCAAATAAAAATCCACGAGCATCGTCTCCTCTATAGATTTCTACGATGCTTCTCCCTACACCGTACATCATTAGATAGATAAGGAAAAGTTGCCCGCTAAATTTCTGTTTCTTTTGGATGAAGTATATGACAGCCAAAATGGTAAGATTCACAGCAATATCAAAAAGTTGTGTTGGGTACAAGGCTGTATTCTTAAATGCGGCAAGCGAATCTGGATGTGTGAACGTAACGCCCATCCAAGAGTCGCATACTTTACCATGGCAGCAACCTGCAAGAAAGCAGCCCACTCTCCCAAAACTATGCACTACCGGACCTACAAACGCTAATATATCTAAGAATGGACGCACAGGAATTTTCTCTTTGCGAAGCCACCAAACGATAGTGGGTACTGCAAATATGAGCGAACCATAAAACACAAATCCGCCCCCCATAGCTCCTTTTATAGCTGCGTATTTTCCCCAGTACTTGTCTATATCTTCTAAAAAGAAAAACAACTTACCTCCTACAAATGCGGCAACGATTACCCAGATAAACATTCCAGAAAGTCTGTCTGCATCCATCCCAAACTTTTTAGATTTATGGAGTGTAATATAAAATGAAGCCAATACACCTAGAGCTATCATCACTCCGTAGCTATGCAGCGATAGTGTTGCAGGCAAAAAGCCTTGTAAAAACTCCGGGATGTTTAGGGTGATTAGTCTTGGAAACATGGTGCTACAAGTTTAAGGATAAATTTATGATTAGTTAGATGTCATTTACTGAGACAACACTATACCATTTGGTTAATCCCTCTTATTTCTCATCTTTGGTGTTTGCAGGCACTGATCCATCTATGGGTGACAGATACTCCGCATTGTACTCCCTACCCTTCCATACGCTTTTCACTGGCAGCCAGTAGAATATGGCAGTAGCAGCAGTATTCAATAAAACATAGCCTTCGTATACCAAAAGATGCAGTAAGCCAAAAGGCTTACGTTTTACTCCCAAGCATAGGAAATAAATAAAAAGCGATTGCAGCACAAATTTGATGAACCATATCGTCATTGCCAGCCGAGGATTGATAACCAGCATAGCCACAAAACAAGGCACAAACAGTCCGTATAACACTATCATAGTCTTCCAATTGAGCGGCAGTTCTCGTGCACCTATCAGCCACCGTTTACGCTGGTGGAGCATCTCTTTCACATTTGGTATATACCACGCTATCCCCAGCGAGTCTTCTCCCATGACCGTTCTCCATTGCCACCCACGAGACGTCACTTCTTTAAACAATTTATAGTCTTCTGTGATACTAAAATCGATCTCCTCATACCCGCCCGTTTGCCAATATGCTTCTGCTCGAACTGCCATATTGTTACCTACACTAGTGCATCCTACACCTACATTGGCAAATGCCTTAATGTATCCCATAAAGTGCAGCCAATCTATTCCTTGCAAGCTAGCAAATAGTCCACCACGTTCGCACTTTGTTGTGCCACTTACTATTCCTACTTCATCCGTAAACTCTTGTAGTAAAGCAAGCACCCAATTCTTGGGCAGTTTCACATCTACATCCGTGATAAAATAATACGCACCACTCGCGTGGTGAGCCAATTGGCCCAAAACATTTGCCTTACCTCTACCCTTCCCAACTGTTTTATCGATATGATACAGTTTAAATTGCGGTTTGTCTTTTATGAAATCCTCTATAAGATTGGCCGTATTGTCTGTACTCTCGTCATTGCCTACTACTATCTCTATTTTATCCAGCGGATAGTTGAGCTTTTCCAATGCAGAAAGGTTGCGTATAATGAGCTCCTCCTCATTGCGAGCAGCCAGTAGAATACTGATTTTAGGATACACTTTTTGAGGCTGTATGGCCCTGGGTTCATTGACCAATATTGTCATCAACGAAAAGACCTGAATACTAAAAAACACAAGCAATATGGGGACTATTACATATATCATAACACCTTCATTTGGTAGCCTTCATCTTTCAGAAATTCTAAGTATGCAGGCAACATGGCCTTTAGGTTCGTTTCTGCTTTTTCACTATCATGAAATACGATGATACTCCCCGGCCGTGTTTGTCTTTTTATTCTTGCAAGTGCTCTTTTACTGTTTAGTCTTGGCAGGTAGTCTTTGGTAAGTACATCCCACATGATTATTTCCTTTTTTTGGAGTATGACAGGAATGGCTTTGAAATTTATTTGCCCAAATGGCGGTCTAAAAAGGCCTGGATTCCCTACCACTTCATCACAAGCATCAATCTCTTTGAGGTATTTTTGATCGTTCATTCTCCACCCTTTTACATGATGAAAGGTATGATTTGCTATCCCATTTTTTCTTGTTCGGAGTTCTGACACGATTTCCGGATATTTAACTGCATTGTCTCCTACCACAAAAAAAGTCCCATTTGCCCCTACTTTTTCTAATTCGTCCATTACCCACGGAGTAATCTCAGGATGCGGCCCATCATCAAATGTAAGATACACTATGTGTTCGTTTACCGCTCTACGCCAAGTTAACTTGGGAAGAAAGGTTTTGCCTATGGAGTACCAAAAATTCAATGTCGCAAATGTAAGATATGCTATATTCTTTCTTGCCAATAGATTTTTCATCGATTAAAACGAGGAATACTCCCCATTAATCGAGTGCCAAAAACTCTACCGCATTACACCACTACATTTGAATTTCTTAAAAACTTCTTATAGCTATGCACCGAGCCTTTCTTATTATACTTCTATTTTCTGCTTTCCATATCTCTGCACAATCTACTGAGAAATGGGATTTACGCAAGTGTATTGACTATGCACTAGAAAACAATGTATCTATACAGCAAAACAGACTGCAAGGTGAGATACTGACCAATAACCTAAAACAAGCTCAACTAAGTCGCATACCCAGTTTGAATGGTTCAGGAAGTCATGCGTACAATATTGGCAGGGCCATTGACCCTTTTACAAATACGTTTAATAATGCGACCATACAAAACAACAGCTTCTCTTTAAGCAGTGGTGTGATATTGTATGGTGGAAGTCAGATCAATAATACCATCAAGCAAAACAAACTAGGCACCCGAGTAAACGATGAAAATACTAAGGTAATTAGAAACCAAATAGCCCTTAGCGTAGCCAGTACATACCTACAGATAGTGCAAGCAGAAGAAAATCTAAAAGTGGCCGAAAGTCAGAAACAAATAACAAAAAGCCAACTCGATAGAGCTACGAAGCTAGTGGCAAGTGGCAGCACAAACAGAAGCACACAACTAAGCCTGCAAGCTCAATTGGCTAATGATCAAGTAAACATAACTAACACGCAAAATGCCATTCAAATAGGATACAATACATTGATGAATCTGATGCAATACCCTATAGATGAAGTATTGGAAATTGAGCAAGTTGATATCATAAATTTACCAGAGAGCATTTTGGAAAGTGTAGCCGATATATACCAGCAAGCACTCAGCAATCTACCCGAAATAAGACAAGCAGAACTTCAGATAGAGCAGGGAAAAATAGGAGAAAAGGTAGCAGGTGCAGGCTTACAACCTACTTTATCTGCATTTGGCAATATCAATACGGTATACTCACAAAGTGGCAAACTAGTAACCACCACAGATGACATCGAAATATTTCCAATAGGCTTCACACAAAATAGTCTAGAGCCTGTGCTATCGGCTAGAAACGTTACGACCGTAAACGATAAAGCATTTAGCAATCAGCTATCTGACAACTTAGGACAACAAGTAGGGCTATCATTGTCTGTGCCTATTTTCAATGGATACAGAAGCCGCACTGCAGTGCAAAATGCACAGGTAAATAGCAAGATAAACAAGCTAAACCTGGACAATACCAAGAACCAACTGCGAAACGACGTCACTACTGCATACACCAATTTAAAAGCTGCAAAAAGCCGTTTTGATGCCGCAGCAATAAGCGAAGAAGCACAACGCCTCAACTTTGAATTTGCTCAAAAAAGATTTGAAGCTGGAGCAAGTATCAATGTAGATCTACTAACGGCGAAAAACCAATGGTCTCAGGCACAAACACAGCTGCTTAATGCCAAATACGAATTTGTATTTCGTACGTTGATTATCAATTTTTATAAAGGACAAGAACTAAAACTATAATGAGTAAGAAAAACATATTAATAGCCGTAGGAATACTAGCACTAGTAGCCATACTAATTGTAGTAGGCAAAAATAGAAGCCGCGGAGAGCTAGAGGTAAATATAGGTAAACTGGAAAAGCGTACCATCATAAGCACCGTGAGTGCCAATGGTAAAATACGCCCCGAAGCCGAGGTAAAAATAAGTGCCGATGTATCTGGAGAGATCACTGAACTATATGTAGTAGAAGGAGATACGGTACAAGAAGGTCAATTGCTTCTCAAAATAAATCCAGATCTATATGTCACTCAACGCGACAGAGCTAAGGCGGGAGTAAGCAGCTCGCAAAGCAATTACAAAACAAGCCAAGCACAACTCACACAAGCTAGAGCACGTATGATAGAGCAAGAGGCCGTTTTCAAAAGAAGCCAACAACTGTTCAAAAATGAAGTACTTAGCCAAGCAGAATTTGATGCAGCAACTAGTGCCTACGCAATAGCCCAAAGTGAAGTGACGGCAGCAGAGCAGCGACTTGCAGCGTCAAAGTATGGAATTGACAATTCACAAGCTAGTCTTAATGAAGCTAACAAAGCGTTAGGCCGTACAAGCATATACGCCCCTAGCGACGGAGTAGTAAGTGCTCTTAATAACGAGAAAGGTGAACGTGTAGTAGGTACTGCTCAAATGGCAGGTACAGAGATTATGGTTATTTCCAATTTTAATAATATGGAAGTAATAGTAGACGTAAACGAGAACGATATTTTACAAGTAAAAAAAGGAGATACTGCGGTGGTCGAAGTAGATGCCTATGCAGACCGTAAATTTAAAGCCTTGGTAACAGAAATATCCACCAGTGCAAACAATGCTGGTGGAGCACAAATGAGCTCAGACCAAGTGACCAACTTTGAGGTGAAAGTGAGATTACTAAAGAGTAGTTACGGCGATTTGCTAGCGGTAACTGATGCTCCATTTTTACCTGGCATGAGTGCCAATGTAGACATACAGACTGAAGTACGCGAAAACATCAACTGTCTACCCATAGAGGCTGTAGGTACACGCATACAAGAGCTCGACAGTACGGTTAGTGCTAAATCTGGAGACGAAGAAGAGCTAGACGAAATAGTGTTCAGTGAATCTGAGGGTAAAGCAGTGAAACATATCGTGAAAACGGGAATACAAGACAGTCGATACATTGAGATTGTAACTGGCTTAGAAAATGTAAATGCTATCATAGTTGGGCCATATGATGCGGTCAGCAAGAAGCTGGACAACGATAAAAAGGTGACCATTGTTGATACAAAAAAAACAGGTAAACTGAAGGATAAAGAAGAGTAAACGTCACTCTATTCCCAGCAATTTTCTATCCAAAAATCTGATAAATTATTAGTATAACAATGCACGCAGTAGAAGTAGTAGCACTCATAGTAGCCAGCGGTCTTTTTGTGCTTATTTGGATGGTGCAGTTACTTGTCTATCCTGGTTTTATTTATTACACCAAACAAAACCTTAGGCAGTGGCACACGGCATATACTCCAAGGATCACACTCATAGTTGCTCCATTAATGCTAAGTCAGTTAGCCATAGGTATATATCGGATTTATACAAATGCAGCTTGGTTTTCTACTGCATATGCTATTTTAGTAGCAGCAGTATGGCTCACTACGTTTTACATCTTCATCCCTATTCACGATAAAATTCAAAAAGGTACGTTCGAAAATCATTTACTAAACAAACTAGTCTCCCTCAATTGGATGAGAACAATACTGTGGAGTGCGATACTGATACTTGAAATTTGGTCGGTGATCGACCAAATTTAATTGATTGTTTTTTTGATGGCTGGAATTCTTCTCCATGCTGAATTTCTTACGATTAAAATGTGTTATTGACTAGAGGGTTTCTATCCCAAGAGACAAGTTATTCGGCCCTACCCCCACTCAGCAGGGCTCTTTCTCCACTCTGTGAGTTTGGTTAAGTCTTCCGCTTTCACATAGCCAGAAGCCACTGCTTCTTTTATCATGGTACCATAATTTCCCAAGGTTATGCACTTGCAGTTTGCGTTTTTAAAATTTTCTTCTGCCACATCAAACCCATACGTAAAAATAGCTGCCATGCCTAGAATATTAAACCCTTCTGCTCGCATATAGTCTACTACTTTCAAACTACTTCCTCCCGTACTTATCAGGTCTTCTAGCACTACAATCTTAGCTCCCTTCTCTACTCTACCTTCGAGTTGGCGTTTTAGTCCATGTGCCTTAGGCTCTGGTCTACAGTATGCATAACTCAAGCCTAGCTCATCTGCTATGAGTGCTCCCATTGCTATACCGGCAGTAGCCACTCCCACTATAGTATCTACTCCTACAAATTCTTCTCTTATTTTGGTAGAAAGCATCTTTTTTATCTCTGCTCTATGATGGGCAAAAGACAGCACTGTACGGTTATCGCAATAGATTGGGCTATTCCATCCGCTGCTCCATTTAAAAGGATTATCCGGAGATAATTTTATTGCACTTGTTTCTAAAAGTATTTTGG
>CAWVTO010000022.1:0-15694 GCA_963932895.1 uncultured bacterium | reverse complement strand
AGGCAAGTGGTCCATAACAAAGGACATAAAGATGTAGTCTTTGTCATTGGTCTCAGCATCAGGATTTACTGTTTTTACAAGTTCCTTTACTTCTACACGTACTGCTTCAGACTCTGCTTGCAGTGCGAGTGCTTGATTTTTAGCCGTTGTTGTTTTTGCTTCGTCTTGGGCACGCACTCCATCTACCATGGTGTAGAGTTGTTGTTGTTTTTGCTCAAAGAGGGCGGTGTATTCTCCTTCAAGCTCTTGCAGCTGGGGAGCGTAAGCAGACTGTTCCACTTGCTCTTTGGCTACTTTGTTGAAAAAAACAGGTGGTTGTACAAACTGATAAAATACAAAAACCATCACCCCAATAAAGAGTATCACAAACTGCATAGGCACCTTGAGAAGGCCATTCATGATGAGGCCGAGTCTGCTCTCGGCAAGTGACTTACCTGTTAAGTAGCGTTGCACTTGGCTTTGGTCTGTACCAAAGTAAGACATAAATAAAAACAGGGCTGCGGTAATTCCTGACCAGAAATTATATCGATCACTGAGGTCAAAATCAAAGTTGACAACATTGAGTCTACCCATTTTGCCTGCAACGTGTAGAGCGTCTATAAAACCAATGCGTTCGGGGAGTAGTTGGATGACCATAATACCGGCCAATACCATTCCTCCCATCATTACAGCCATTTGCTGTTTTTGGGTCTGAGTTACTGCTTTTGTTCCACCGGATACGGTGTATATGATAACTAGAACACCAATAAAAATATTGGTAAGCGTCAAGTTCCAGCCGAGCAAGGTAGAGAGAATAATGGCTGGAGCGTAGATGGTAATACCCGCTGCTAAACCTCGCTGTACGAGAAAAAGGAGTGCTGCAAGTGTTCGTGTTTTCAGGTCAAAGCGTTCTTCCAGAAACTGGTAGGCGGTGTATACTTTTAGCTTATAGTAAATCGGCACGAAAGTGACCGAGAGAATAATCATGGCTATCGGAAGACCAAAGTAAAACTGGATGAAACGCATTCCATCTGTATAGGCTTGACCGGGAGTAGACAAAAAGGTGATAGCACTGGCTTGAGTTGCCATAATACTAATGCCTATTCCCCACCACTTGGCATCGTTGTTTCCTTTGAGGTAGCCTTTTAGGTCTTTGCTACCACGCGATTTCCACGTACCGTATAGTACTATAAATAGTAGCGTGCCTACGAGTATGACCCAATCTATACCGCTCATGAGAAATGCTGTGTGAATAGGTAAAACAAGAACACTAAGACGGATAATATGACTATAAGCAGCACATACCAGCCCGTCCAAGAGCTAAAAACAGGTGGCTTGTCTTGATTACTCATAGTCCATTTCGATAAGATTAACGAGGAGCCTGTATGCTCCGGGCACACCCGCTGGCAATTCTCTAAAAAAGGAAATACCGGTATAGGTGTAATGTCCTTTTCCGTATTTAGTGACGAGTAGCGATCCGTCTCTAGCAGGTTCATTCTTGTCATGCCAAGAAAGGATAGGGGTATATTTCTTATCCCATTTGTTTGGGAAATAAAGCCCACGTTCTTGCACCCAATTGTCAAAGTCTACGGGAGTAAGTTTATTGGGTGTATTGAGCACAGGATGGTCCGCATCTAAGAAGGTTACTTCAGCATCTTCTTCGGTCACTCTATCGCGTGAAAGAGTAATGGGGTATGGCCCAAAGTTTTGCGTTTTCATACGGTGACGTGTGTTGTATTGTACGATGAGATTTCCGCCTTGGTTTACATACTCCATTAGCTTAGGAGCCATATACGGTGAGCGTTCGTTTACATTGAAAAAGCGAATTCCTGTAAGTATAGCATCGTATTGTCGGAGGTTTTCTTGTTCTAAATCTGCTTCAGTAAGCAGGTCTACTTCGTAGCCAATGTTTAGCAATGCGTCAGGTACAAGGTCTCCTGCACCCGTTATGTAGCCTATTTTTTTACTCTTTGTTTTTACGTCTACATACACAAGGTTTATTTCACTCTTCGGAAACCATACTTGGGTAGGTATGTGGTCGTAGGTGATCGTGTTTATAGCTTGAGCATTTTTGCCGTTTATGGTAATATCAATGGGTCCGTTCATTGGATTATCTTTTGGTTTTACGATTGCCAAAACCTTCATTTCATCTCCTTTTTTGGCTAAATTGTATTGACCGTTGTAGTTGATTTCCCATCCGTTTTTAGATGCTATGGTTATGAAACCTTTTTGATTGTCTGAATGACTTTTTAAGGTGATTTCTACCAGTTGCTCTTTGTCGCTAGAAAAAAGGTAGGAAGGTTGTTTTACGTTGGCCGTTACCTTGGGTGCGATCACAAACGGACGATAGAGTTCGCCTTTCACAGGGTCATTCCATTTGTAAACTAAGGGAATTTCTATTTGCTCGGTGTTTTTAAATCCGTAGGTAGCGGTGAAAGTTATGGCAGGATTGTTTTCGGGGAGACCAATTAAGCTTTGGTCGGTCACATTGTAAGTGCCCAGTGTTCCTTCTTTGGCGAGCCAGTAGGGTTGCGAGATGGGAAGGTCTTTTACGGCTATGGTTACTTTTTTGAATTGCTGCTTTGAGATCCCAAAATTTTCTTGAATTTTTAGTTTTTGATTTTCTATGGATTGTAGATTGAGATTGTATCCTCTTCTCCCCACAAATTCAAAAGTTACCACTACCGAATCTCCTTCTGCTGCTGAATATTCGTTTGCGACAGCTTCGATGTACGTGCCACTAATTTGTAGGAAAAGATTTTCAATGTCTTTTGTTTTTTGAGCAACGAACGGATTTCCCGCCGCATTTAGATCAAACAGTTGACCACGCAATTTGACCAACTCACCGAAACTTGCTGATGGATTCGAAACGGCATAATCCTTAATCAACTTATCGATGGTTTTCTGCACATTTTTACTGCCTTCAACTCTACTCCAGTCGCTGGCATATCCGTCAAAAAGGTCTGCATTAGCAGTCGTACCAACGAGGTGCTCAAAGTATTCAATCTGCTCGCCACGTTTACCTGTAGACCCAAAACCTTGGCTCTTGTGCTGCGAGCGGCTACGAGCTGCGAGTTCATTGTAGCTTGTGCCAAGCACTGCGTTGTATTTGCCTATGTCTATAGCTACTACACCGGGATCGTCGGCAGATATGCTATTATTCCACCAGCGGCCTGTATTGACCACTACACGTGTTGGCTGCCATACGTCTACATATTTCAGCTGATCTGGATATTTGGTCGAGTCTCCTGCCAGTCCAAAGGCCTCTTTGGCCAATAGGGCCGAAGCGGTATGGTGACCGTGTCCGCCGCCACCATCAGTAGGAAAACGACATACGATTACGTCTGGTCTAAACGTACGGATTACCCAAACCACATCTCCGAGTATTTTTTCTTTATCCCATATTTCTAGGGTTTCTTCTGGTGTTTTGGAGTAGCCAAAGTCATTGGCTCTGGTGAAATATTGTGTACCGCCATCCGTATGGCGAGCAGCAAGGAGCTCTTGTGTACGAATGATTCCGAGTTCTTCGCGTATTTCGGTGCCTACCAGGTTCTGTCCACCATCGCCTCTAGTGAGCGAAAGGTAGGCGGTATTATATAGTTTTTCATTGGCACAGTAGCTTATAAAACGGGTATTCTCATCATCTGGATGAGCCGCAAGATAGAGCACATTGCCTACTACATTTAGCTTTTTTAGTTCTTGGTATATCTCTGCACTGTTAAGCTGTTTGGGCATTTGGGCTAGTGCAGATGCACCGGCCAAAACAAGAAGTGAGAAGAGGATCTTTCGCATAGGTTCAAAACTAATAAAATGCGAGATAGTTTAGTGCTTTAAGGGAATATTTGGCTAGTCCTGAATGTCTTTAGTCGGTTTTATTGCGATGAAATTGTTTACTTTAGCAACTACAGATTCAGAATCAAAATCTCCGTCTAAAATAGTTAGCAGTTCAGATAATTCTAGGCGAAAGATGAGATTCTTATTTACGAGTTGAAGGATACACGGTGAGCCGAGTTTAATCTTGTCGTCATTGCTGTATGCTAGTTTGAGAAAATAGTGTTCCGGAAAAGGCTCGAGTGTGCAAATTACCTGTGGTCCGTTGTAGTATGCTAAATGTATATTTTGGTCAATATTGGGAATTATTTTTTTGAATATTTCTTCTTGAATTACCTTTTTACATGGGAAGAAAAACAAATATTTCTGGTCATTGTCAGAAAACCATTCTAAAGCGTTTCGCCGTTTCGCTTCTTTTCGAGCAATACGTTTTTGGAATAAAGAGGAGTACAGTGCGTTAATTATGCTGTCAAAGCTCATAGTAGATATGAAAAAGCAGAGAAATCAGATCATGTAGGCTCAAAATATTCGAGTAAATCTGTATTATCCATCTGCTTGTTTTGGTTTTGCGTCGGCTTACTTTCTATACCGCCTATACAAACCGCTCATCTGTCTCCATTACTGTACTGCACGCATCGCATGTACGCAGTTCTTCGCTGGCATAAAATTCGCGAAAACGTGGAATGAAGTCCTTTTCTATATCGGTAAGCGGAAATTTGTATTCGTGTAGTTTGTTGTTGCAGTTATCGCAAAACCACATCAAGCCATCTTGCTCACCGTGGGTACGCTTGCATTCTATAACTAGACCTATACTGCCCTCGCTACGCATAGGCGAGTGAGGTACATTAGCAGGCAAGAGGAACATTTCGCCAGCGGTAATAGGGACATCTACTGCCTTTCCATCTTCTTGTATGCGTACATTAATATCGCCTTCTAGTTGATAAAAAAGCTCTTCCGTTTCGTTGTAGTGATAGTCTTTGCGGGCATTGGGTCCGGCTACTATCATGACGATATAATCTCCTGCATCTTTGTACAGGTTACGGTTTCCCACGGGTGGCTTTAGCTCATCGCGGTGTTCGTCTATCCATTTTTGTAGGTTGAAAGGTCGTCTTACTGCCATAGTATTGTTGATATAGGACGAAGTTAATCATTCCGCCGTACATCTCAATATCCCAAGTTTTTATACTACGTTTGTAGTAGTAATTTTAACACAAAAAAACTATGTTATTGTTTTTAAATATGGGCGGAATGGAATGGGTACTTATTGTATTTGCAGTCCTCTTACTTTTTGGTGGCAAAAAGATTCCTGAATTGATGAAAGGCTTAGGCTCTGGTATAAAAGAGTTTAACAAGGCCAAAAATGACGTAAGCGAAAGCCTACGTGAGGGAATGAATGAGACTCCTAAAAAGGAGAAAAAAGCAGAGGACAAGTAAAGGTCAATGAGCCCAAAGAAGTACACGTCTTTACATCATATTCAGTCTGATCTGACCCAAGGCAACGTATCTTGTGCAGACTTAGCGGGCTATTACCTCAATCAAAACGAGGAAAATAAACACCTTAATGCGATGCTCGAAGTATTCACTGATGAAGTGCGTACTCAAGCAGCAGTCGTAGATGAAAAGCTTAAAAACGGAACTGCCGGCAAATTGGCTGGCATGTTTTTAGCCATCAAAGACAACATTTGTTATACAGGCCATACGGTGTCTGCATCATCCAAAATACTCGAAAACTACGAAGCGGTGTATACCGCAACAGCACTGCAACGCCTTCTAGATGAAGATGTTATAGTGATAGGAAGGTGCAATTGTGACGAGTTTGCCATGGGAGCGAGCAATGAAAATTCGGCATACGGAGCAGTAAAAAATGCAGCGGATCATACAAAAGTGCCTGGCGGTAGCTCGGGAGGAAGTGCAGTAGCTGTACAAGCAGACTTATGCTTAGCCGCTCTCGGATCAGATACAGGTGGCTCTATTCGTCAACCAGCATCGTTTACGGGTACTATTGGCATTAAGCCTACCTACGGCAGAATATCGCGAAGCGGTCTGTTTGCTTATGCATCTAGCTTTGATCAAATAGGTCCTATAACCGGAAGCGTAGAAGACGCAGCATTGCTCACAGAGCTAATGGCCGGAGTAGACGAAAATGATGCCACATCATCCAGTGCTCCAGTAAAAGCCTACGAACCAAATACAAACAAAAAATATAAAATTGCGTACTCCAAAGAAGCCATGGAAAGTGAAGGTTTGGCAGAGGACGTAAGAATAGCCTACCAAGACCTATTGGCAAAACTGAAAGCAGACGGACACACCATAGAGGAGCAGAGTTTTCCGTATCTCGACTATATGGTGCCTTGCTATTATGTGCTAACTACTGCAGAGGCAAGCAGTAATCTATCCCGCTACAGTGGAATGCTCTATGGGCAGCGAAGCGAAAAAGCGACAGATATAGAATCTACTTTCAAAAAATCGCGAAGCGAAGGTTTCGGTGTAGAAGTGAAACGTAGAATAATGACAGGCACATTTGTGCTCAGTGCAGATGAGTACGATGCGTACTATGCCAAAGCTCAAAAAGTACGTAGAGTGATAAAGCAAGAAAGCGAAAAAATACTAGAGACCTATGATTTTTTTCTATGCCCTACTACGCCTACTACCGCTTTCGATATAGGTGGGGATATGAGTAAAGATCCCATTAAAATGTACTTGGCAGATATATTCACTGTACAAGCACCACTTGCGGGTCTACCTGCTATATCTGTACCTACTGTGGAGTCTAACGGATTGAGCATTGGAATGCATTTTATGGGGAGAGCATTTGCTGAAAACGAACTGTTTAATATTGGAGGTATAGTATCCAGTTATTATGAAAAATAGCGGAGTTCTTTGGCCATTGCGAGTAGGATCTGGGAGCAATGCAAAAGCTACCAATCACGGTGCTACACTTCAGGAAGTTGCAGTCATAAAAAAGAATTAGTATGCAATGAAACTGGATAGGAACAAATACCTTGAAAGTAGAAGCATGCGTCCAAGAACAGTGCTTTTTGCATTGCTTGCTGTGAATGTGCTATTGGGGCTTATTGTCTGGTTATTTCCTGCAAACGGTATTACAATCGTAAACGAACAAAAGTTGGAATTTGTATCTTTTGGTGAGTTGGTTGGAGAGAGTGATATTGTAGAGGTAGACATAGATGATGTGCTTTCAGGTCTTACGCTTCAAGGGGAAATAGATACTGCAGTGGACTCAATTGCAATAAAGACAATTGCAGCGTCAAAAAAAGACAGTATAGAAAACAGAGAACTCATCGATACCGTAAAAAGGTATAGAAGGCTACAGCTTCCTGCCAACAATCCTTTTGCTCTTCAAACGCTAAAATATGGGGTCAAGACTCAAAGTAAAGACAAGGTGGTCCGCATACTGCACTATGGTGATTCTCAATTAGAAGGTGATCGAATAACAGATTATTTTAGAAATAAAATGCAGCGGATTTATGGAGGAGAAGGCCCCGGAATCTTGTTGCCCAATGAGCCAGCAGCCTCTTCTCGAAGAAGTGCCTTTGTCTCGGAATCCAAAAACATTAGTAAACAGGCTATATATGTAAAAGGGGGATCGGCGACGGGTAAGCAGCTTGGAATTGGTGCTGCGGCATTCACCATAAGTGGAGCTAGCAGTAAGTTTGTAGAGTGGATAGATGAGACCGATTCTGTGGGAAATAGAAACGCGGTATTTACAGACACAAATCAGGCTTTAGCCTATATGCAAATACGAATAGGCTCTTCTGGTTATTATCTTGCCAAAAGGCATAGCAAGGCGACACTACTTTACGGTACCGATGAACCCTTTGTGGTCAATATACAAAGCGATAATTATGTCAACGATTATACACTGCCCGTAGCCGGCGAAATAGGAAGATATACCTGGGATATTCGCACTAAAAAGAAGTTGAAACTGATATTTACCAAAGGAAAGTTCCCGACCATATACGGTTTAGCCTTGGATGGAGATCGAGGTGTAGCCGTAGACAATTTTGCTATGCGAGGCAGTTCAGCTATGGGGTTTAGTAAAATGGATATTGGCCTGTATGGCAAACAACTAAAAGAGATGAATGTCTGTGCCATAATACTGCAGTATGGTATCAACGTGGTGCCCAATGTGCGTTCAGACTATGGCTATTACAAAAACAGCTTAAAAAAGCAATTGAATAGCATAAAGGCTGCATACCCAGGTATTACTATTCTAGTAATAGGACCGAGCGACATGAGTCTTAATAGAGGCGGCAAAATGGTTTCGTACAGCAATATACCGCTCATACGGGATGCTATGCAAGAAGCTGCTTTGGAGTCAGGTTGCTGTTTTTGGGACTTGTACGAAGCTATGGGTGGAGAGAACAGTATGGCGGCTTGGGTAAAAAAGGGGTTGGCTCAGAAAGATTATACGCATTTCAGCTTCAAAGGAGCGAGGTATGTGGGCGAGATGCTTTTTAATGCAATACACCAAGAGATAAACACAGAGCAATGGAACTAACAGCTGAGTATTTTATGAAACAAGCACTGCGACAAGCAGAAAGTGCTTTTGCGGAAGATGAAGTACCAATAGGAGCCATTGTTGTGGCGGACAATCAAATTATAGGGAAGGGGTACAATCAAGTAGAAAAATTAAGTGACCCCACAGCCCATGCAGAGATGCTAGCCATTACAGCAGCAAGCTCCTACTTAGACTCCAAGTTTTTGAATGATTGTACGCTGTACGTTACCGTAGAGCCTTGCGTAATGTGCTATGGAGCTATAAAAAACGCACGCATCAAAAAGGTGGTTATTGGCTGTATGGAGCCCAAGCATGGGTTTACCAACTTTGTGCATTCTGGTTATAAAATGGATGTAAAAGAGGGTATTTTAAGAGAGGAGAGTGCTCTGCTAATGAAGACTTTCTTCAAAAATAAGCGTTGATTTAGTGTGCTTCTTTAGTTAGAGATGATATTCGTAGTCTCAAAACATCAGCACAAAATTATGATTAGATCAAATTCTGCTTTAGAACCGTAATGCTGCGTTGAATTTGATACCAAAAGGCTTTGCATTTGGATGATCATCGTCTAGATAGGTAAGCCGATGTATGAAATCTACGCGGATAAAGCGGAAAATATTTTCTATACCATACCCCATTTCTACATATGGTTTTCCGTTGGAGAAAAAACTGGGATTGGTAAAATTCGCATCATTCAGCGGCATGTACGCTTTATTGGCTTCACTTATACTGCCGTATACAGCTTTGGTGTTTACAAAACTCCTCCATTTTAATTTTTTGGCTAGCGGTACTCTGTTCATAATAAGCCCATTAAACTGGTGCTCATAATCTACAGAAACAAACTGGTCTGCTACAAATTCAAAGAAATCCATCAGATTGTAAGACAAGGCATTGCTGAAAACAGATTGATTTCCCCGCATAATATAGAGTGCAGGATATGGTGCTTCGCCAAATGTTTTGTAAGCTTTCAAGCGGTATTGGAAGGTGCCAAAATTGCCCAGGCTATTGAATTGCCATAGCTCCAAACCAACCTTATCAAAGCGAAAATCACCGCCGAGTACATTATCAAAACTGTGTGTATAGTCTATAGACAATACCGGTGCTTTTAGATTGCCAAGACTATACCTACTGGTGCGACGGTATATGAACTGTTCTTTGCGAGAGAAGCGACCTCTTAGGTTTACAGAGGCTATATCAAAATTGGATCGGATTGCCGAGGTGCTATCTCCAGGTGTGCTGTAATACCCAAAATTAAAGTCGCCTACAGGCTCAAAATCAAAGGTTTTGTGGGTAAGGTTTATGCGTTGCGTATACCCTTTTACCAATTCTTTTTCTCCCCATATTTTTTTGGTAAAACTGCGATTAATTTGGTCGGTACCGAATAAAGCAAAAGCATCATACAGGGCACTGGTTCCTATATCTTCATCTGTCAAACCAATAAGTTCTACATCGCGTTTTACGAAAGCTCCTACCTTGGCCCATTTGGTTCTGCTAAAGACGTAGTCTGCAAAAAGACCATACTTAAACTGTTGATCATGGAATCCATAAGCACCGTATGTTCTAAGCTGTAAGTCCTTGTGAAATGAGGGGGAAGTTCTAAAGCCAAATCGTGCACGTAAACCTTCTAAATTATTATACCCTAACAGGTAATGCCA
Organism: uncultured bacterium; assembly: GCA_963932895.1. GTDB lineage: Bacteria > Bacteroidota > Bacteroidia > NS11-12g > UBA9320 > UBA9320. The sequence goes on along the minus strand of CAWVTO010000022.1, from coordinate 5,713 downwards.
TGGGCCTATTTCAATTTTTCCTTTGGGAATGTATCCTCCTACGGCTATTTCGACGATGTCAATGTAGGTTTTTACTAAGGGTTGGTTATTAAGAGAATCTACCATCTGATATACCCGCTTGTCATCTGCAGTGATACGCTCGTGACGGGCCGTATCCCAGTACTCCTCAGAGCGTGAAAAAGAGTTTTCTGCTACACTAATGTTCTCTTCGTAAAAGGGAAGTTCATGTACCTTGTTTATTTTGATGTTTTTATTGGAGTTATAGTATAGCCCAATCATTCCAACGGTATTATTGGTAAGTTCTGCTATGTCAATGAGTACACGCGTTTTGTTGGGCAACCAGTAGGAAGGCTCTACTTCTTCAAACTCTTGTTGTATCTTTAGTTTTTCTATAAAATTGAGATTTGCTTCACTGGTTATTTCAAGACTAAGTCGTTTGATAGCGTAGGAACTGGCTTCTATCCATATCACTCCTCTGAAAACAAGGTCAATAGGGTTTTTGGGGTCTACCTGTATTTGATAACAAGAATTGCCCTCTATTTCGACACTATCTATTAGCGTAAAGTAGTAGTAGGCATTGGCCGTACTGCTCATGGGCGAGATAAAATCCTTATCCAGTATGTACAGGTTGTTTTGGTAGAAATTGTATTGCTGAAAAGTAGAACCAAGTATTTGTGAAACGTAACTTTCGTCTCCTACACCTACACCTTGTAGTTTTGTGGCACGAATATTTTCTCTTGTTCTGCGGGGAAACTTACGGTAGTAATAGTCACTTATGGTTTCCGACACAAAAACAGGCAGCACTTTTTTGGTTGAGCTATCGCTAAAACTGCTGATCGTATCAAACAGTGGTTCCATTGCACTGAATATCTTTCGTTTTTTAAACTTATCGGTAACGTTGTCTATGGCTAGTTGTACTTTATTGTAACTTTCGTATTCAAAGTATTCTATTTTGTCTGGGTTATGATTTTTTTTGCGTTTTTGTGCTCTTTTCATTATGACTACTGCAGGGTTTATTCCTCCAGGTCTTACAACAAACTCCTTAAGACTGCTTGCAGACTCGGTAAGAGCGAAATCGATACGCTGATCAGCATTGAGCACCACCGCAGTTTTCACGGTGGTATAGCCTATATATGCAGCAAGTAGACTGTCGGGTTCTTTGTCTGTTTCTATCGTATAGTATCCATCAAAATCGGTAACCGCACCCAATTGGATGTGGACTCCGCGGATAGCTACGTACGGAAGAGGATCTCCTGTAATGGCATCGGTCACTCTCCCTGTTATGGTAGTTTGAGACCAAGCACTTGTTGTGACAAGGAGTAAAAAGAGTATGGATAAAGAGTGCCTCACGTATATAATATGCAGCAAGTATAGCTAAAAAGCATCTTTTTTAGCTATGGCAAAAAGTCCATACTGCGTCATAAAATGACGCAGGTTGCTCTGCATGTACCCAATGGCCAGCATCTGCAACACCTACAAAATCTGCTTTCGTAAAAATCTCTGCTATGGCTGCTTTATCGTCCTCTGTAATGTATCCAGACTTTTCGCCGTACAAAAAGAGTGTTTTGGTAGTTACTATCCATTGAAATGACAACGCATCTAGCATAGCAGGATAAAAAGCTTCTATAGACGGTAAGTTCAATTTCAATGTGTATCCTTTGTCTGCTTTGTCTAGGTTTTTAAGGAGGAACTGACGCACACCTATATTTCCTTCAATTTTAGCAAGGGCTGCATCTGCGTCTTTGCGGGAGTTGCACTGTGAGAAGTCGATGGTACGAAATGCATTGAAATATGCGGTATGCCCTGGCCTATACTTTTTGGGTGCAATGTCTACTACTACTAGTTTATCGAGCTTGTCTGGGTGTAGGTCTGCAAATTTCATCACGGTTTTACCTCCCATGGAGTGGCCTAGAATGTGTGCAGAGGATATACTTAGGTCATCCATAAGCTCTGCAAGGTCATTGGCCATAAGCTCAAAAGACATTTCATCGCTATGCGGGCTTTGCCCGTGGTTTCGTTGATCTACCGTTATTACATGGAAGTGTGCTGACAGTTTTTTAGCCATATTGTGCCAATTGTCGAGCATTCCAAACAAACCGTGTAGAATGAATAAGTGCGGTGCAGAGTCGCCTTCTGCACTTGGGTATATTTTATGAAACAGTTTCATATTCAGCAAAGGTCTTTTAAAAGGAGAGCATAAAAAAACCATTCTGCATTACAGAATGGTTTTTATTATATGGTTGTGTACGACTAGGCTTCTGCTAAGATGTCGTCTTCTGAAGTGAATTCAAGTCCAAAAGCATCAGAAACGCCTCTATAACACACTTTTCCGCCTACTATATTTAGTCCGTAGCGTAGTTCTTTACTGTCTCTACACGCTTGTTTCCATCCTTTGTTGGCCAATTGTATGGCATAGGGAAGAGTAGCGTTTGTAAGTGCTACAGTAGATGTATACGGTACAGCACCGGGCATATTTGCTACGCAGTAGTGTACTATATCGTCTATAATGTAGGTTGGGTCTTCGTGAGTTGTTGGTTTACAGGTTTCTATGCATCCACCTTGGTCTACAGCTACATCTACCACTACTGTACCTGGAGACATGTCTTTAAGCATATCTCTAGTAATCAAGTTTGGAGCCTTGGCTCCCGGTATCAGTACAGCACCCACAACAAGATCCATTAGTGGCAAAAGGTCACGAATGTTCATTTCGTTGCTAAAACGGGTTACCACGTTAGCTGGCATTACATCGTTGAGGTATCTTAGTCGGGTAAGACTTACATCAAGTATAGTAACTTGAGCTCCAAGACCTGCAGCCATTTTAGCAGCTTGTGTACCTACTACACCACCACCTATTATAAGTACTTTTCCTGGAGGTACTCCGGGTACACCACCCAGCAATACTCCTTTACCTTTTATAGGCTTCTCTAGGTATTTAGCACCCTGTTGTACAGCCATTCTGCCGGCAACTTCACTCATAGGGATAAGCAGCGGTAAGCTTTTATCATCTGCCTCTACGGTTTCGTATGCAAGACATACTGCACCACTTTCTATCATAGCATCGGTGAGTGGTCTATGACTCGCAAAGTGGAAGTAGGTGAATACCAATTGGTCTTTTCTGATGAGCTTATACTCAGACGCTATAGGCTCTTTCACCTTCATTATCATTTCGGCAATAGCGTATATTTCTTCTATAGTACCCAATATCTGAGCACCAGCATCTTTATACATTTGGTCATTGAAACCACTTCCTACACCACCATCTTTCTGTACGTATACAGTATGACCACGTTTAGTAAGTTCTAGAGCTCCGCCCGGAGTAAGAGCTATACGGCTCTCGTTGTTTTTAATTTCTGCTGGGACACCAATTATCATTTCAAGGATTTTTAAATTCCTGCAAAAATATGGTTTTTAGTAATTGGTTTTACTGTAGCCATAAATGGATTGAATCTATATATCTTACTAGGATGAGGATACTACCGCACACTCACTACCTCAGTGCTATACGTTCCATTATCTGTCGCTACTTCACCACTTCCCTCGCTACCTCTTCAGGCAACTTACCTGCTGCCAACCCTTTGGTTATAGCATCTTCGTAATCAGTCGATTTTGCTAGCAGCAAATCTTGTATGCTTTTGCGGGCCCAGTAGAGCATTTGCTCCTTGCGGTGGTTCGTTTTCCAATCGTTGAGGGTTATTCGTTTCTCAAAATCGAATGCCTTTTCCCAAAAGATATCTATGCCTTTATGCTGCAAGGCCGAGGTTGTTATCACCTTCGGAATCCATTGGTTAGCGTTCTCGGGCATCAGGTGCAGAGCCATACTGTATTCCTTAGCAGTGAGCTTCGCTTGTCGTTCGGAATCGCCATCGGCTTTGTTTATTACGATGATGTCTGCCATCTCCATTATGCCGCGTTTTATGCCCTGCAACTCATCTCCTCCGCCAGGGTTTAGTACGAGCGTAAATAGGTCTGTAAGTTGGGCTACTTCTGTTTCTCCTTGGCCTACGCCTACACTTTCTATCAGTATAGTATTGTATCCAGCTGCTTCGCAAAGCAGCATGGCCAGTCGTGTGTTTTTGGCAAGTCCACCCAGTTGTGAGCCAGATGCAGTAGGTCGTATGTACGCACGTTTGTGAGCACTCAGCTGGTTCATGCGGGTTTTGTCACCCAATATGCTGCCGTGTGTTTTTCCGCTACTCGGGTCTACGCTCAGTACGGCTATTTTGCGTGCGGGATCTTGGAGCAGGCTTGTTCCTATTGCTTCTATAAAAGTGCTTTTGCCAGCACCGGGAGTTCCTGTTATTCCTATTCTATAGGTATCGTTTTGTGGTCCGAAGTATGAGATGACTTCAAGAGCAAGGTTGCGTTTTTCTGCAAGCGTACTTTCTGCCAAGGTTATGGCTCTGCTGAGCGTTCGCGTATCGCCAGTCGCTATTCCTGCTATCAGTTGTTCTTTGGTCATTCTTGGTAAAAAACTCTGTTTACTCGTTCGCTCACATTGGTTAGTATCTCGTACGGTATTGTCCCTATTTGCTTGGCAAGTTCAGATACACGTGGATTTTCTCCAAAGATAATCACTTCGTCTCCTTCTTCACATACTATGCTCGTTACATCACACATGGTCATGTCCATACAGACATTGCCCACTATAGGTGCTTGTTTTTCATTGATCACGAATGATCCTTTGCCTTGGCTAAAACTACGCGAATATCCATCAGCGTAGCCTACCGCTATGATGGCAATCTGCCTTTCTGTGTCTGTTTTGCTATGTTGTCCGTAGCCTATTCCTGCATGGGCGGGCACTGTTTTTATTTGTGAAATGTAGGACTTGAAGGTCCCTACTGGTCTGAGCGTAGCATCGTCTACTAATGTAGAAATACCGTATAACCCTATGCCCATTCTCACCATATCAAAGGAGGCGGACGGGAGTCGTTCTATGGCAGCAGTATTGGCCAAGTGTTTCAGCGGTTTAATATCCAGTTGACTCTCTATAGTACTGCTGATATGTTCAAAATCAGTTACCTGTTGTGTGCTAAACGTATCTAAAGCGATATCATCTGCTCCAGCTAAATGACTAAATACGGAAGCTACTTTTAGATTGGGTTTTTCCCTGAGTTTGGATACCAAAAGAGGGATATCTTCTTTTTGAAAACCAAGTCTTCTCATTCCCGTATCAAACTCTAGATGTATTTCTATGTCTGCCGCTGCAACCTTAGCTAAACTAGCAAAAGAGTAAATCACGGGTTGAATATCGTCTTCCACATAAGGAGTAAGGTCGGTAAGGTCGGGATTGAGTACCATTATAGGGAGAGAGATACCAGAAGCACGGAGCTGGGTAGCTTCGTCTGTATAGGCTACGCCTAAGTAGTCTATTTTGTTTTTTTCTAAAAGCTTTGCAATTTGAAAATCTCCACTACCGTAGGCCAGTGCTTTTACCATAGCCATTATCTTGGTATCGTTACCAACCTTAAGTTTAATGGTGTCTATGTTGTGTTGCATCTTGCTCAGGTTTATTTCTAAGCACGTTTGGTGTGTTCTTTTTCGTAGCTTTTCTGCTATTTTTTCAAACGCATATTTTCGAGCACCTTTCAAGAGAATACATTCGTCTTTTAGCTCGTAAAGCGAATGCTTTTTAAGAAAAGAAGCTACATCTGGATAAAAAGTACTCGGCAATTCAAAGACCCCATGAGCATTGGATATTTCTTTTCCGATACCA
>CAWVTO010000021.1:0-15763 GCA_963932895.1 uncultured bacterium | reverse complement strand
AATGAACGTTCAAGATAAAATCATCACGAAAAAAATCGTTTTGAATAAATAAGAATATTCCATTCTTACACTAATATTGAAGGCCCAACTAACGTTGGGCCTTTTTATTTATACTTTTTTGCAACCTTTCTATCACAGTAGTGTCTAACATAATACAAGAGCAAATTGATTAGTGACCAAGAACTTATACAACGATGTAAGGACAATGATCAGTCTGCTCAGAAAATGCTCTTTGAAAAGTATGCCGATAGAATGATGGCAGTTTGCATGAGGTACTGTAAAAATCAAGATGACGCAAAAGATTTGCTTCAAGATGGGTTTTACAAAGTCTTTGTGAATATCGAGAAGTTTAAAGGTACTAGTGCCGTTTCTACTTGGATGACGCGTGTATTTATAAACCTAGCAATAAACAAACAACGCTTAGGTAGAAATAAGTACGACCACTATGAGTTTGACCCTGCAAAGGAAAAAACTACAGTAGATCCATACCAAGAAGAACCGCCAGCTATTGCACCAGAAAAGGTGCTGGCTGCACTAAACCAACTTCCAGATATTTATAAGATTGTAATAAACATGTACGCTGTAGACAGTATGTCTCACAAAGAAATAGCCAAAAAATTGGGTATTTCTTTAGGATCATCTAAAAGCAGGCTTTCCAGAGGACGTGTATTACTAAATACTTTGTTACAACGCAAATAGAGGCTTTAGATTGGATAATTTACAACATATCGACGACTTGCTCAGACAAGCATCCCAAGTGCCCGCCAATGCCTTGGTGAATGCCGCTGACTGGGCAGCAGTCGAAAAAAGATTGAAGCGAAGAAAAAACCGCATATATGTAGTGTGGTTTTTTCTGGCTTTGATTTCCGTATCTAGTGTTGGGGTGGTCTTTTACCACAAGAATCAAAAAAATTCCAATACACCTATTCTAACAAAAACAACGGAATCTCTTCCTAAACAAGACACGCATAAAATCACACAGAATTTCCAAGTTCCATATAACGTTGATCTTAATAATTCGCACGAATCTAAGGATGAATCTATCATCAGCCACTCTGCGAAACTTTATCGTGATAAGGCTGTAACACCACCTACACACGTAGACTATACTAAAAAAGAACAAATTCCTGCTGGAATAACTACAACGACGGACACACATAATGCCACAAAAGCACCGTTAATCGATACACAGCACACTCCATATATACCAGCAGAAACCATTACTCTACTGCCAACTCGAAACACAGGATCTTACGTTGGAGATATTTCTCTGAATACATTACACCTAATTCCACCAACCAGAATTGCTAGTGTGATTACTATTACTCATAAGGCTAACACGAGTGGATCAACACCACCTAAACTAGAAAGACACTGGGAAGTGGGTGTCTCTTTTACTCCAGGGATATCCAACAAAATTACCTCTGAAAACAGTGTATTGAATGGACTAATAAACCGTTCTTACTATGACAAAGTAGCGAATAGCGAAACCACAGCATTTTCCAATACTTTTGGTTTCAACATACAGTACCATGCGAAAAAATGGTTTATTTCCTCTGGTCTATTTATGACCCAACGCAAAGAACAACTGGACTATAACTATACCATTACGGAGGGTCCTCTTTATGATGCTACAACCATTTATTCTTATGTTCCAGTGGACCCAAGATCGTACGAATCCATAGTTTATTCAGGGTCAAATTCATATCATTTTCTTGAAATCCCGCTAAACATAGGGTACAAGACGACTATTTCACCTAACTTTGAGCTAAGAACTCAATTGGGAGCATCCTATATGGCTCTCAGAAATAGAGAAGGTAAGAAAGGAAACTTTACCACTCTCGAGTTAGAAGATCTACAAGATTTGCAATTTGCCCAACACAATATCGCCGCTAACGTAAAAACAGGTCTATACTTGAATAAGCAGCGTTTTGTTATAGGTATAGAGCCTACATTTGGTATTAACCTAAACTCACTCAGATCTGTAGAAACATCTGCTATTAAAACAAAACCATACGGGTACGGACTTAATATTACTAGTGCTATTAAACTCTTCAAACTATGAGAAGAATAGTATTACATATCGCGACTCTCCTAATTGTATGTGCCACACAGGCACAAATACTTGCTCCTATGGGTAAAGGACTACCTGCTGCACCAGACAAGATTGCCAACCATAAAGATGGTGTAGTTGCTGCCTATGATGATAGGGACAACATCATTAACCTACAAATCTGGAACGGAGATTTCTGGTACACCTTACCTACGCCAGCTCTACCACGTACAGGCACTACTCCTTTAGGAACTTACCAAATAATCGATTTAATCAGTTTTGAGAACGATATATACCTCATGACGGGTTATAACCAAAATCTTCCAGTAGGTGCCGCCAATAGTATTCTGAAATGGGACGGTTCTAGTTGGAATAACATAAGTGATAGTAAGGTCACTAATAGCTTGTCACTAAAAGCCCTTCTAATTGAAGACAACGCCCTCAAGTGCATTGGTAAATTTAAGGAAGGCACAGTAGAAACGAATATTGCACGTTATACAGGTTCTAGCTGGTCCTTAGAAGGCAACCTCATTACTAATAATATAGAAAGAGACAATTTTGAAAGTGTAGTAAAAAAAGGTGAAAATATTTTTGCTACAGGAACATTTACCAACCCTCAAGACAACAAACTTTCATTGGTGAAGTGGAACGGAACAGAGTGGACGCTAACTGATTTCCCTCCGTTTCTAGATAAAAATATTGCCCTTGGAACGTACCGAGACAAAATAGTCGTATTTGGTACATCTAACTTTAACACAGCACCGATTAAAATAAGTCAAGGAACCAACTGGACAGACTTAGATAACGGATTAGAAAACTATACGGTACAAAACATTTCTCAGTTTGCCGAATTAGACGGACAACTTATGGCCCTAGGTTCATTCGTAAATAATCAAACATCACAACAGAGTAAACTTATGCTTTATGATGGTGAGCAATGGAGCCCTTCCAATATTGTCCTAAACAACATTGATCAAATCCATTCGTTTGGCAAGGTAGTAGCTCTAAGCGGAGACTACGACGACAATGGTATACTACGTGGTATAGGCCAGATTTACGCAGATAAAGCACAAGTTATTACCCGTGTATTCAATGATAAAAACGGCAACTGTAAAAAGGATGCCAATGAAGATTGGTTAAGACACTATCCAGTAAGTATTAATGAAGTAAGCCTAATTCCAACAGGGAATAATGGCGTTCTATATGCTCAAATAGAAAAGAACGAGAGTTATAAAATAAATGCTGCCAACTACAGACATTTTGTTCCAACGTGTGACGATATTCAGCTGGAACCAACAGCGTATAAAACGTATTTCGAAAGTGCCCTTGGAGCTCGACAAGTAATGGGTATTAGTGATGCTCAAATATATATTACTGATAATCAAGGAAATAAGTATCTATCTGGCGAAGAAAGAGCAGCTGTACTCTGTGTATCAAATCTCGGAAGTCAGCCCATTACGGATGCGACAATTTCATTACAATTACCCCAAGGTTTAGGTAATTTTACATCTGATGTAGCTCCAGATGGAGTAACAGATAATGTTGCCACATGGACCGTAAGCCTGTCTTCCTCCACTGATAAGTGTATTGCATTAAACTACAACTTAGGGGGTATTGACGACCAAACATTGACTGCAGAGGTAATGCTACCTAACGGAGTAATAGATACAGACCTAACCAATAACAAGTCTAATTTTACCTACTATACAGGCGAATCATTGTCCAACAATAAGCAATGTCTGAACGGGAAAAATATTAACCCTGCTGAACATCAACTGCGATATAAAATAAACGTTAAGAATGAAAACGCAGCTACCGTAAATGCAATAAAAATAGTGGATATACTAGATGAGGATATCATTAGAAGTGTAGAAGGTATTTATGTCACTACGAGTCATTCAGACGCTACAATCTACTCCGACTACGAGTTTGTAACAAACGAGAACGGTAAGCAGGTATTAAAATTAATCACTACCATAGAGGGGGTTTCCATACCGGGTGCTAGTGACAATGATGTTCTCTCAAAGGCCTTTGTAGACTACCAGATAGGAATACGTAGCGACCTCATGAAAAAGGATGCAGAAATTTGCAATACTGCTAAGATTTATCTTTCGTTTGAGAATGGGGTATACGGAGAACCAATTGCCACCAACACCGTGTGTAGCTATATGAGTGAAACACTCGGCGTTACAAATACTATTGTGTCACCTCCTACTATTGATGATTTAGGAATAGGGCCAAACCCCGTTTCGGATGTAGTCGTAATCTCCAATGATAGAAGCAATTCTGTGCACCTATCTATGGTGAACAGCCTGGGTCAAAAACTTAAGCAGCTTGACGTAAAGCAACATTCTAAAATAAGTTTAGATGTGTCTGAATACCAGCCAGGTGTGTATTTCATATATGCTAACGGGCTATTTGCTAAAAAAATAGTTATACATTAAGTAGCTACTGCTAAAGAAGCTACACTGAGCTTCAACCCTTCTACGTCTAAGAGTACAGACCCACAAGATTCCATTGTAGAGCCTGTGGTAATGACGTCATCTATAAGTAAAATATTTTTACCTTCAATCATTTTGGGGTCTATGACCCTAAATAATTCCTTGGAATTGATATACCGCTCATACCGCTTTTTCTTGGTTTGAGTACCGTTGTGTCGTTCTCTCACTACCACGTCTGATAGCATTGGTATTTTCATTATTTCACACAGTCCATGACCAAGCAAGTCGCATTGATTGTATCCTCTAAATTTTTGTCTTTTGGGATGTAGCGGAACAGGAATCACATAATCAATATGGCTAAAATTACCCGTCTTTATCAAGGCATTGCCAAGCCATTTTCCCATTTCTATACCGAGATCAGTATTCCCTTTATATTTCAACTCGTGCATTAATTTTTTGACATCGTTTGTACTCTTATAGGATAGATAAGCTGTTGTAGCCTCCAACTTGAGCCTGCCCCAAAACTTCTTGGCCAGTGGATTATCACGCTCTGCAATCAACTCAAATCTGGGTAGTGTATACAAACAGAAATCACAAACAGATTCCTCTTGCTTACTTAGGTACCCATCGCAACAAACACACAGGTTTGGGAAGAGCATTTGACCAACTGACGCCAACAAATTCTTCATTTAGTGCTCAAATTACGCGAAATACAAGACCTTTGCAACTATCTATGTTCGAAAACAAAGAAACCACCAATATTAGTGAACTCGGAGAGTTCGGACTTATTGAACACCTTACGAAACAATTTATCATAACCAAACCAGAGACTAAACTGAGTATCGGTGATGATGCTGCCGTAATTCACATGGCTGACAAACAGCAAGTTATAAGCACAGACATGCTCATAGAGGACATACATTTTGACATGATGTACTCTCCACTTGTACATATTGGGTATAAGTCTATATCCTCCAGCATCAGTGATATATGTGCAATGAACGCCAAGGCCAGTCAAGTTTTAGTTTCTGTAGCCATGTCTAGCAAGTACACGCTACAAGCTGTGGAAGAACTCTATACCGGCATTCGTGCCGCTTGCGAAAAATATGATGTAGAGTTAATAGGCGGAGATACCAGTAGTTCGGTAATTGGTATGTGCATTAGCGTAACTGTAATCGGATATGTTGAAGAGAAAAAAATAGTTACCCGAAGCGGTGCAAAAGAAGGAGATCTACTTTGTGTAAGTGGTGATCTAGGTGGAGCCTATATGGGTTTGCAAATATTGGAGCGTGAAAAGCAGGTTTTCTTGACAAATAAGGAAATGAAACCCGATCTAGAAGGCAAAGACTACATCGTGGGTAGACAGCTGCGTCCAGAGGCTAGAAAAGACATTGTGGATCTTTTTGAAGAGCTTGGCATTCAGCCTTCATCCATGATCGACGTTAGTGATGGCTTAAGCAGCGAGGTCTTCCATCTCTGTAAGCAATCTAATATAGGAATGAAGATATACGAGGATAAACTACCTATAGACCAACAAACCTACGATACAGCCATAGAATTCAACCTTGCTCCTACTACGTGTGCCATGAATGGTGGTGAAGACTACGAACTTCTCTTTACCGTACCACAAGCAGATTTTGACAAGATAAAAAATTCAATGGACATAAGTATAGTAGGCTACTGCACCGCCCCTCACGAAGGTAAAGAACTAATTACCAAGTCTGGCAACGTAGTACCTCTAGAAGCCCAAGGTTGGGAAAACTTTAACCTCTCCGTTTCCAAAGAGGAAACATCGGAAGAAAGCTAGATATATTTACTTAGCAAAGCAGCTAATTCTTCTTCTGAGTGGTAACCCGTTTTATCATATACTTCTGTACCATCTTTGTATATTTTTATCAAGGGTATTGCATTGATTTGGAAATGACCTGACACTTCAATACTCTTATCTGTATCCACTTTTAGTACTACGAGCTCATCTCCATATTTTTTCTTCATCGTTTCTATGTGCGGAGCCATTGCTTTGCACGGACCACACCACGGGGCATAAAAGTCTACAAGCACAACCTTACCAGAAGACACTGCCTCATTATAACGTGCTAGCGTATAGCCTGAATTCGATTTTTTCGTATCCGTAATTATCTTGTACCCTTCTGCCTTCCATCGTAGTATACCTCCTTTTAGGTCATACACTTTGTATCCCATTGCTTTGAGTTGCACTGCCGCTTTAGCACTTCTGCCGCCAGATTTACAATACACAAGTACATCCTTACTTTTATCAAGTAGAGCTGCTTTTTGAGCAAAATCAGAAGCATTCACATTGATATTACTTGCATTTTCTAGGTGATTGGTTGCAAATTCTTCTGGAGACCTTACATCTACAAGGGTATACTCCGTATTGACCATTTTTTCTGCAAATGTCTTTGCATCTAGACTAGCCGTTTCTATTTTACTAGCCCCACATCCCGCAATTAGCGTGATTGCCATTGCTGCCATACTCCATTTTATGCTCTTCATATATTATTTATTTTTATAATTTCCTCTATAATTTTTCTGTTGTTACAAAGTTTAGGAATCTTATGTTGACCTCCTAATTTTTGTTTACGCTTCAACCATTTATAAAAAGTTTGTGGCTTACACACCACCATTTCTAGTCTTTCTAAGACCATGTTTCCTTTTCGCTTGGACTCGTAATCTGAGTTGGCATTGCACAACTCTTGGTCTAGCACATCTGCAAAGTACTCCAAACTCTCTGGCTCCGTATTGAACTCAATCAGCCACTGGTGCCTTCCTTTCTTTTTGCCTTTTAAGTAAACGGGGGCCGCGGTAAATTCTGACACTACTGCTCCTGTTTTTTGTTGAGCTATAGTCATTGCTTTCTCAGCATTTTCTACCATTAGCTCCTCCCCAAAAGCATTGATAAAGCTTTTGGTACGTCCTGTTATTTTTATTCTAAAGGGATTTCTACTCGTAAATTCTATTGTGTCGCCCAATTGGTATCGCCACAGACCCGCATTTGTATTCAATACTACTGCATACTTTTTTCCAATTTCCACCTCGTCTAACCACAGTGTTCTAGGGTTATCCGTACCGCACAGTTCTATTGGAATAAACTCATAGAAGATGCCATAATCTAACATGAGTGCCATGTCCTCGTTGGTATTATCCTGTACCCCAAAAAAGCCTTCAGACGCATTGTACGTTTCTCTGTAGGCTATATCGCCACCTACAAGACTGGCAAACTGGTCTTTGTATGGTGAGAAGTTGACTCCACCATGTACATACAGTTCCAAATTGGGCCAAATTTCCAAAATACAGCTTGCCTTTGTTTTTTCGAGTATTCCCCTTAACAAAAGCATGGTCCATGACGGTACTCCAGAGATATTGGTCACATTCTCCGCATGGGTACTCTCTATCATTTTCTGCATCTTGTTTTCCCAATCCGGCAGCAAAGCGATATCCATACTTGGCGTAGCCAAAAAATTTGCAATAAAGGGCATATTATTCATCATTACGGCACTTAGGTCGCCAGAGTATGAGTTCTCTGCGAGTGCATTTACCTGGTGGCTACCGCCTACAATAAGTCCTTTTCCTTGAAAAATTTTTGCATCTGCATTGTGGTAATAGTACCATGCTAACACATCTCGACTGCCCCTGAATTGGCATTCTTCCAATGCTTCATAACTTACGGGGATATACTTGCTCTTATCAGAGGTGGTACCGCTACTTTGGGCAAACCATGTAATGTCTCCGGGCCAAAGCACACGCTGTTCCCCATGCATTACACGCTGAATATATGGTTTTAGGTCGTCATACTCAAAGAGTGGCACACGCTCCCTATATTGGTCTATGGTCTTTACTTCTGCGAGTTTAAAATCTCTACCAAATGACGTTTTCCGAGCTTCTCCCATCAATTCAGTAAACATTTGGTGCTGCACATCTGCCCCATTTCTAAAGCTGTGCTCTATGAGCGGTATCCTCTTTTTGAGATACCATGACATAAAAGAATTTACAAAGCCGAGCATACTACCCGGTACTGAAAGACATAATAAAATCTCTAATAAGTAGGAAAGACTTGTCGTAATACTCTCCTAATCGAAGGTTTTTTGGACTATCTGCCGGCATATGATAATGCTTATAATCGCCCATGAGGTAAATGAAAAAGGATGGAACTCCTTTCTCTGAAAAGAAATAATGATCACTATTTGCCGCCTTGCCTCTCGGTTTTATTTTGGGCAAATATTTATTCTGCGTATTAATTGATGTAAATCGTTTGAATGCCTCGGGGTATACCGTAGCATTCACAATAGTGGCTCCGCCTTCTCCGCTTCCCATTAGGTCCATATTGAACACAAACTTGGTTTGAGATAAAGGTACGATTGGTTTATTGACATAGTGTAGTGACCCAACCAAACCCGCTTCTTCAGCTCCAAATGCGATGAATGCTACGGTATACTTCTGAGGATGTTGAGCAAAATAAGCTGCCATATCAATTAGCATACTTATGCCGCTTGCATTGTCATTGGCTCCATAAAAAGTAGCATCTCCCATTTTTCCGAGGTGATCGTAATGTCCGCAAAAGATGATGATACTATCTGGATACGTTGTGCCTTCTACATAGCCATATACATTTTGTGTTGTATAGTCGTTAATGAATTTGCTTTCAATTTCTATACTCATGGTCTTCGTCATTCTGCCAAAAGACGAAGTCAATAGCCAAATCTCACCACTTCTGATTCTCTGACGACCTACACTCCACGTCAAATTCTCTTTTAGAAAAACCAATGTGCCATTGCCTAAGGACTCGCGTATTTTGGCTATGTTTTTTACCATAATCTCGTCTTTGGCATCGTATACACTTATTACAGGCACATATCCCTTCTTTATAGCTCGCTTTACCTTCTTCGCTACTTTGGGTGATGTTAATAAGCGTTGAGACACATAAAACGTAGGACCACTTAGCTTTACAGAACCGCTTTCTGGGGACACCAGGTAGTCTACACCAGGTGCTAGTTCTTTTCTATCTAGCTTTACTGTACTTTTCGTGATGGTGTTCACTCCCAAGCTGAACGGCTGCATGTAGTTGGCCGTTTTAGCCTTTAAACCCAACGCACTAAATTTTGTGGCAATGTACTCTGCCGCTTTTTTCTCGCCCTGATTTATGTAGCCCCTACCTGCCATTTCTTCTGAGCACAAGTCACTTATGATTTGTTGTGCAGCAACTCTATTTTGGGCAAATACAGTATTAGCCGTTATAAAAAATAGGAGAACGGGTATATATCTCATTTGTACTTGGATATGCATTAGCTTTGCGAAGCTAATAATTAAAATACACAATGGGGATAGGAAATTTTTTCGAAAACCTTTTTAGCAAGGCGAAACATATCTCTGGCAAGGCTGAAGATACAATAGACTACACATCAATAGAGGCTTCAGCAATACAACTATGAAAATACCCCTAATCGTTGAAATCATCAGTGTTATGTGCAACATTATTTTTCTTGTCTTACTAATCAAAGAAAAAAAGCAATGCTGGATATATGGGATACTCGGCTCCATCACAGGAGCCTATGTTTTTTATGAAAACGCCTACTATTCAGAAACCCTTCTGTATGCCTTTTACGCTTTTGTAGGTATCTACGGATACTACTACTGGGACCGCAATGAGTCTACAGACTTCACCATAAAGCGTACTTCCACTTTTTATATTGTCGTTATGATCCTAGGCGGAGCTTTAGCTGGTTTAGGTTTGGGATTTCTTATGAGCAAAACAGACGCAGCCAATCCGTATTATGATGCAATGAGCACGTCATTTGGTATACTTGCAACCTTCTTAGAATTGTACAAATACTTTGTTGCATGGGGTTTTTGGATACTCATTAATGCTTATACCATTTGGTTGTATGGTATTAAAGACCTGAATTTTTTTGCATTTCAGATGGTCATTTATACCTCCCTCTCCATCTATGGGTTTGTCTCTTGGCGTAAAAAGATGGTCTCGTAATCATTATTCATAAATTGCTTGTCAATGATTTTCTGTTGCCCCCATCCTCGTCACTACAGGGCTTTTTTTAGCAATCTCAAACCCTCCCATTGCATTAGCACATATAGTAATACTACATGTGTGATATGCCTTCTCGCAATAGTCGTTTATTCAGAATTCATTTACACTCGGGACCCCATCCTCAGTAGCTGTTGTTGTTGTTGACATATTCTCTGTGAGATTTTTTAAGTTCTTTAGCCCTTCTTCAAAATCTGGACCAACCATAGGGTCTATAAAGTAATTGAGTATTCTAAACGGATAGCCGAGGTTTGAATACATCTGCCAGACTACTTCGGTTTTGTTCGCTTCCTCGTCCAAAGAAAAGGAACCTTCATTTGGCTTATCATCGAAATAGAACGTATATGCCAACCGATTCATATCCGTTATAGCATTCATCTCCATTCTACCCTCGCCAACATCCTTGTTTTCTGATGACCAGCTGTATCCTTGCTTTTTGTCATTTACGGTACCGTAATAGGTTCTTTTTTGCAGGGTGTCTTTGGCAAACCAGGCGTCCCAGTTCTTCCAATTTTCAAAATTGGCAATTTGATTAAAAATGATTTTTTGCGAAGCATTGATTTCAATACGACGTGTGACCGTCTTTTTTGAAGGTGCAAATACAGCGGCCAGCAAGGCTGCAGCTAGCATAATTAAGACGAAGTAAACAAATCCTTTAATAACTTTCATTGGTTGATTACAAAGTAAAGCAAGTATTACTTTAGTAGTATACGGTCCTTTGATTTTAATATCCTTGCCAAAGCTTTAGCTCTACGCTTCTATTAGTAATAGATAATCCTAAATTTGCAGCAGAAAATTATAAAGAAAATTAGTATGAAAAGCATAACACTAAGTCTTCTTGCTGTGTTACTACTAGCAGCTTGCACACCTTCAGAGAACAAAACAACAACAGAATCAGAAGTAGCGATCGAAAAAACTACTCCTGCACCAGATACTTTAGAAACAATAACTCAAAAAAATAATATAAAAATGGAAAACGGACTTTACGCCAAAATGAATACTTCTAAGGGAGAAATCACTTTGAAACTAGAAATGGAAAAAACACCTCTTACAGTAGCCAATTTTGTTGGTCTTGCTGAAGGGAAAATAACGAATAAGGCCAAAGATGCTGGCGTTCCTTACTACGATGGATTAGTATTTCACAGAGTGATTCCTAATTTTATGATACAAGGTGGAGATCCAGACGGTGTTGGTTCTGGCGGACCAGGTTACAGTTTTAGAGATGAATTTCATCCCGATCTAAGACATACAGGACCAGGTATCCTCTCTATGGCAAACGCAGGTCCTGGCACTAACGGTAGCCAGTTTTTTATTACACACGTAGAGACTTCATGGCTTGACGGAAAGCATAGTGTATTTGGTCATGTAGTAGAAGGTATGGATGTGGTAAACACCATAGAAGGCGGAGACCTAATGGGTACTGTAGAAATCATCCGAGTAGGTGATGCTGCAGAAGCTTTTGATGCTGCTAAGACATTTGCAGAATTAAAATAATGAAGACCGTATATTCTTACAATTTCAGCGGCAAAAAGGCACTCATACGCGTAGACTTTAATGTACCGCTCAATAGTGCATTTGAAATAACCGATGATAGCCGCATGACGGCTGCCTTGCCTACTATCCGCAAAATAATAGCAGATGGTGGCTCGGTTGTACTTATGTCTCACTTGGGCAGACCCAAAAGTGGCCCAGAGAACAAATATTCACTGAAACACTTGGTGCCACACTTAGAAAAAATCACCGGAGTACCGGTTACTTTTTCGGATGACTGTATCAGCGAAGGTGCAGTGAATGCGAGTAGTAACTTGCCTGCTGGACATATTCACTTACTGGAGAACTTGCGTTTTTACACGGAAGAAACTGCCGGAGATGCTGCCTTTGCAGCGTCGCTAGCCAATCATGGTGATATCTATGTGAATGATGCTTTTGGCACTGCACATAGAGCACACGCTAGTACAGCTATAGTGGCACGTTCTTTTGCGGACAAGTGCTTTGGTTTCTTGATGGCTAATGAAGTGGCCAATGCTAAGAAGCTAATGAGCAATCCAGATAGACCATTTACCAGTATAGTAGGCGGAGCTAAGGTGAGCGACAAGATTCTTATCATAGAGAACCTGCTCAACATAGCAGACCACATCATTATAGGTGGTGGAATGGCCTATACTTTTTCTGTAGCCAAAGGTGGTACAATAGGTGATTCACTGTTTGAAGCAGATAGGGTAGAGAAGTGTGCAGAGATACTGAAAAAAGCTGCTGCCAAGGGTGTAGAAATACACTTACCAGCAGATAATGTTATAGCAGATGCTTTTAGTAATGAAGCCAACCAGAAGCAATGTGAGAGCGGAGCTATACCTGATGGGTGGATGGGGCTCGATATAGGAGAAAAGGCTGTAGCGGCTTTCTCAGACGTGCTTATGAAGTCTAAAACCATACTGTGGAATGGACCAATGGGTGTATTTGAAATGCCTAGCTACGAAAACGGAACCAAATCTGTAGCAGATGCTGTGGCTCAATCTACGCGTGCGGGAGCATTCTCCCTCATAGGTGGAGGAGATAGCAGTGCTGCTGTGAAAAAATTTGGCTATACCGATGACGTAAGTTACGTGTCTACCGGTGGCGGTGCTTTGCTCGAGTTTTTTGAGGGTAAGGAACTTCCGGGGATAGCAGCTGTAGAAGGATAGACAACCACTTTTTGATACAATTATGAAACGGAATCTCTCACGAGATTCCGTTTTTTTGTTTGACGAGTTGTACTGAGCATTGTTTCCCTCCTTCGGGACTCCTTTCTGGAGATACCTAAGAAGTTGAACACAATCTAACCAGTTAGGCTACTTGTTTTTAAAATCGCTTTTCCATGCTTTGCTAGACTCACTAATCATCGTATAAAATTTCTCGTTTCGACTCTTTTTAGACTCTATGACCTCATGAATAAATTCGAATCGTTCTTCTATCAGACGTTCTTGATCTAGTATGTCCTCTTCTGCTTCTTGCCAGAGTTTATCAAAGTCTTTTAAAATATTTGTCATCCACTTACAATGACCATACGCACGTTTACTCATCTTAACATACGATTCAAGTTGCTGCTGCACCTCGCTGTTGTAGTATCCCATAATTTTTTTCGCACTTGCAATTTGCTTTGAAGACTTCATATCTTCGATCTGCGGTCTTACATATGCTAGGAATGCATATATCTCCTGTACATCTCTATACATGGGTTTTCCAAACATCTCAATAGGAATACTATCCGTATATAAGGATTTGAGTTCAGCCAATTCATCGTTTAGCAAACTATCCACTTCACGTATATGCTGAGCAGTAGCGTAATTTTTTATTTCCAAGTAGTAACTTTTAGCACCTAATAAATTTAAACTCTGCCACAAACTATTGTATACATTTTGAAGGTAAGTAGAATCTAACGCCCGTTTCCAAAGTGCTGTTTTGACTTCGAACCGTTGCGTAAGTCTTTCTAAAGAATCGGTGAAATTCTGAACAGCATCTTTATCTGAAAACAGCGATTTAGACGAGCTATTTTCATCCAACTTAGCTACCTTCTCCGTCATTTTCTTAAAATTCTTCTCAAGTCTTTCTATATTTTCCTCTGCATCTTCAAGCGTCTTTTTATTCTCCTTTAGCCCTTTGAAAATGACCTTAGCTTGATCCTTTCTAACAGACACTTCATCCTTATACATCTTCTTGTATGTACTACTCGTATACCGGTATTCTATTTTAGCGTTTACTTTAGCTAATTTACTGTATGCTTTCAGTGAATCAATATCTCCAAGTAATTCTCTAAAACTATTTACCTTGTGTTTATCACCTGCTGCGTCCTGAAACTCGTCATCACCCATAATCGTCAACCAGTTGTAGTAATTTTGGGCTAACATTTGGTAGTTAATTGGATTGTAGATCACTGCATCTTCAGCACTCCATTTTAGTCTCTCTAAATAATCTAACCGTGTATATCTCCGTATTTCACTTTCAAAATCTAAGTCTTCCAATTTCAACTCTTCAGATATAGATAAAACAGTATTCCCGTTGATTTTTATCTGTGCAAAATTTTCTATTGTTACGGGCCTTTCCATTAACTGCCACATAGGATTAGCGGGTAGGTGACTCACTAAGAACGAATCTGGGGAAACCAGATACCAGGCATCTCCAGGATCACGTACAAATCCATGGTCACCTGTAAAATCTTTGGCATTGTGCTCTTTCCTTTTTAGTTTGTCCGTTGCTTTAGAACGTCTCTCTTTACACTTCTTTTGTTTGCTTATGTATGATTCTCCTTTATGGGGTTTTGCTATTTTCTTTTCTTCTAATTTGGCATCTGCATTATCATACTTACTGGTGAGTTTTGACCACTTATTTTTATATTTTTCTACTTTGTTGGTTTCAATGTTTCCAACGTAACCAGCATCCCATGTAGGGTCTGCTAGACACCATTTTGCATCCATTTCAATCGCAAGCCAAGCATGAGTACACTCCATTGGCACTGTTAATGAATCGATTAATTCATCATGTACATAACCGTAGATCACTTCTGATTTCACCCCTACTTCGTTTAGCATGGCTTTTACCAAATTAGAATATCCAGTACATGTTCCTATATTTGACTTTAGCACTTTTGACTCATCTTCATAAAAGAATGGATCTCCAGAACTGGATTTTTCATGATCGTAATCGATATTTCTAATCACCCAGTTATATATCGTATCTACTTTTTCTTGTTTAGTCCTCGCACCTACGACAAGGTATTGTGCAAGCTCAGTAGGCGATTTAGAAATTTTACGGGGTATTTTAGCCTCTTTCTGGGCAAAACTTAAGAATGAAGAAATTAAAAGTAAAAATGTAGTAATCTTAGTCATTATAGTCAATAATAGGTATTCGAATATATCCTTTATTTTTAAATGAACCTCAACAGAAGCCCTGGCCAAAGAATAAACCAGCCCGACCAGTGGTGGCTTGTGTTTTACTTCTTTTTCTTATTAGTCAGCCGTGAGGGAATGCCTTAGTTCCTGTTTCTCCCTTCTGGGTCCCTTGCAGGAGACCCCGATGGAGTTACGTGATTTTATTAATACACGTTACCACAATAAAACCACTATTTGCTTGCAAACAGAAAATAAAAAAAGCCCTCACTTTCGTGAAGGCTTGATTTTTTTTAGTGGGCCCACCTGGACTCGAACCAGGGACCACCTGATTATGAGTCAGGTGCTC
>CAWVTO010000020.1:0-15961 GCA_963932895.1 uncultured bacterium | reverse complement strand
CATGTATGCCTCTGGCATTTATTCGCTTATAAGTAATACCCGCTTTCAGATGGTGTTTTCCTTTTTCATAGAGCTGTATGGCTCCTCCCACTCCTAGCTCTTGATAGGCTATACTGCGTATGTCAAACCCTAAATTAACGGTAGGCTCTTCATGGTTATACTCTTCCTCTACCAGGTACTTTAGCGAGTGATAGTCTCCTTTATCAAAGTTGGCCAGGGCACGCTCACGTGCAAACCCATAAATGCTGATTTTTTTAGAAATGGCTATTTGTGCAGCAAGCTGGAGTGCATCCACTTCTGCGTAGATCATCGGTTTGATTACAAACTTACGTGGTGCTGTGACATTAGCACGGTCTAGGCTTCCTGCCTCTAGCCGCAATGGTCTTTTTCCTACTACTCTCACGAGATCATAATCTAAATCAGTTCGTAATGCATTATTATTTACTGTGACACCTACCCCGATTAAATTAAAACTAAACCGGTCAATTCCACCAGCTGCATTAGCAGGATTTGATAACGTGCCGTATATACCACTTAGATTATTTTGAGAAAGTGTTCTTGTGCCTTGAGCTGCGAGTAGCAGCGGGCAAAATAGTAAAAAGGTAAGGGAAGTTTTATAAGTCATATACATATTAGACCCATAAGAAATCTAAACGTTGCCTAATGCCATGAAATAGAGCAAATAAAACGACGAAAAAAACTAGAATGAATTAATGAATGGTTACTTCTTCACTGTCAGTTTCTTGGTCAGTTTCTGACCATCTGCTGAAAGGGTATAGAAGTAAACACCTTCTGGAATCTCAGTAACATCTAATATAAATGTACCAGAGTGAGGAAGCTTCTGCACAGATACAACCTCTCCTAAGATATTTGATAATGTAAGAAGTGCTTCACTTGAAGTAAACTCAACGTTCACATAGGTTTTTCCCTTAGCAGGATTCGGATAGTTCTGAGCCAATTTTGGATCATCACCAGCCATTGCCACCGAAACGGTCAGCAATAAACCAAGCATTATAGAAAAAATCTTCTTCATTCTTATTAAGCGAAAATACAGGAAGATTTGTAACAATGGGGTGTTTCTATAAAAAAATGACCATCAACACCAATGATGTGTTCCTATTCTAACACATTTAAATAATGAATTATGCGTCGTACCTCATCGTGCCATCTTGCACTATAAGCTTGGTGGCTAGGTTATTAGCAAACAAGCTTCCTGTGCCCAATCCTTGGTGCTTAGTCACGTTATATGTACTTACCCATTGAGCTATCGCATTGAGTCCTACATTGCTTTCTAAAGCAGAGGTAGCCCACCAATCTACGTCTATTTTCTGAGCCTGTGCAATCCATTCATCTGCTACAGAAACACCTCCTATCAAGTTGGGTTTCAGTATAAGGTATTGTGGTTTTATGTGCTTGAGCAACGCTGCCCCACGCGTATAAACGTCTATTCCTATGAGCTCTTCGTCCAAGGCGATATCAATGGGGCTCTCTACACAGAGCTTTGCCATATCGTCCCACTGGTCTACCGCAATTGGCTGTTCTATACTGTGCAACTCAAATCGTTTTAACTCATTGAGCTGTTCCAAGGCTTCGTTTGCCTTAAATGCTCCATTAGCATCTACCCTAAGGGTAATATCAAATGCAGAATAATCCTTTCGTATTTTCTCCAGCAGGCGGCACTCCTCGTCAAAGTCCAATGCCCCTATCTTAAACTTTATCACATCAAAACCTGCCTTTATTTTAGCGATGGCTTCTTCATACATTTTCTCTGCATCGTTCATCCAAACAAGGCCATTCACCGGCATAGCAACTTTGCCTCTAGTAAATGTCGTATCGTACACTCTTCCCGCATCATCTGCCTGCATAGCAAGTAATGCTGTTTCTATACCAAAACGTATGCTTGGAAAATCGCCAAGATCTGTTTCCTCTAACTTGCTTACTTGGCAAAACTGAGTGAGTTTAGCATTCAATACTTGCTCATAATCAGCCACGTCATCTATGCTTAGCAGCAAGAGTGGGGCAGCTTCTCCTATCCCTTGTTTACCCGTTTTTATATCTACTAGTGTGATCAGGTATATCGCTCTTTCGGTAAAGACGTTGCGAGATGTTTTGGCAGGTTTTATAAACTGGAGTACGTGTTTTTGTAGCGAGTACGTATACATCTGCTATACAAACAATTTAATTAAGAAAAGGATAACCACGACCAAACTGCCAAGTGACAAAAACTTTAGTTGTCGGTTATAATCATCTGCAATTTCAGCGTTTTGGAGCCGTGTGATGTGTACATAACCCAGTACTAAAACCGCTATTGGGGCAAGACTATAATAGCTAGAAGATAAATGGTGTCCCACAAAACCTACAAACGCTACAGTCATTAAGGTGATTTGATACGCCAACGCACCGTCTCTACCTAGTTTAGAAGCTAGTGTTATCTTGTTGGTAAGTACGTCTTTGTCTAAATCACGAATATTATTCACATTGAGCACCCCCACACACAGGCATCCGTAGGCTATCCCCGGCAACCACATAGCAGGTCCTATAGCCTGTTTGAATAAAAAAGCAGTACCCACAACACCTATCAATCCGAAGAAAATGAATACGAATACGTCACCAAGACCATTGTACCCGTATGCTTTTTTGCCAACGGTATAGGTAATAGCTGCCGCAATACTGGCGATTCCTAGGCCTAAAAACATGAACCAATGAGACCAATTATCTGCAAATGAAAGGTGCAATAAATAAAGACCTGCACCCAAAGCCAACACAACAAAAAGAACGATAGCTACGAGCATTGCTTCTTTAGAAATAGTGCCTTCTGATAGTTGACGGTCTTTGCGATGTCTATCTGTTCCTTTTACAAAATCACCATAGTCATTAGCAAGGTTACTAAGTATCTGCAAGAAAATAGCGGTGAGTACTGCAAATAGGAATATCTGAAAATCAAACGAAAGCTCATGCAAACTGCTGCCCAATATGATAGCACCGAGTGCCAAGGGTAGAGTCTTAAGTCTAAAAGCTGCGAGCCAGTGTTTCATTTTAACCGTCCTACTTCTCCCACTTATTGTTGCTTGTATCTGTATCTGCCGTTTCCAGATTTGGATCCAATACTATTTTCACCACAGGCTTGTCTGAAATAAGCACTTTACTTACTGTTTCTTCTAATTTCTCATTTTGCATTTTCCAGATTTCTGCTGGTAGGCGAATTTCTTCTGTAGTGCCATCCGCATATTCCAGTTGGAAGATTACTGGCATTACCAATCCACCTATCATCTCCAAGTCTACTTGGTAGAAGTAGGCATTCTCGTTCAACTTGTCCTTGCGTGTATCTGTTACCTTGGCTTTCACTGCTTCGTAGGCAGCAGCAGGGTCTGCGGCATACACAACACTTTGCAAGATCGGATCAAATGTTCCTTTTTTGTCTTGCTTTTTTATCATCTTCTGCACCTTCTTTTTACTTGCTCCATCGGCTGGTGCATTAAAATCTACTTGATACTCTTTCACACCTGTAATGGCCACATCGCAATGGTCTGTAGTATAAAACCATCCTCTCCAAAACCAATCTAAATCTACAGCACTCGCATCTTCCATGGTACGGAAAAGGTCTGCAGGACTTGGGTGTTTAAATTTCCATCTGTTTGCATATACTTTGAATGAATAGTCAAATAACTCTGGCCCCATTACCGTCTCACGCAATATATTGAGTGCTGTGCAAGGCTTTCCATACGCATTATTACCAAACTGGTAGATACTCTCTGAGTTGCTCATTATAGGCGATATGTATCGTTTATCTCCACCCATATACGGAACTATCTTATTTGCAGGGCCACGTCTGCTTGGAAATGCTTTTCCACTCTCATCTGTCCATTCTTTTTCAGCTTGATACTGTAAAAATGTATTAAGCCCTTCATCCATCCACGTCCATTGTCTCTCATCAGAGTTTATTATCATAGGGAAGTAGTTATGTCCCACTTCGTGAATGATTACCAGTATTGTTCTGTACTTTACTGCATCGCTAAATTTGCCTTCTGCATCTGTTCTACCACCATTGAAACAAATCATTGGATACTCCATACCTATACTCTTACCATTTATAGAATAGGCAACTGGATAAGGATAATCAAAGGTAAATTTTGAATACGTCTCTAGCGTAAGTACAATCGCTTTGGTACTGTATAGCTCCCACATTGGGTTACCTTCTTTAGGATAAAGCGACATAGCCATCACTGTTCTATCGCCAAACTGCACGCCCTGGGCATCCCATATAAACTTGCGGCTAGCACACCAACCATAGTCCCGTACATTTTTCGCTTTGAAGTGCCACATTTTGGTATCTTTAGCTCTGCTTACTTCGTTTTTCTCCGCTTCTGCCTGTGTTACAATGATTACTGGAGAATCACTCGTCTTTGCTTTTTTTAACCTTGTCAACTGATCAGGAGTAAGCACTTCTTCTGTATTTTGTATTTCGCCAGTAGCACCCACTACCATATCGCTCGGTACGGTAAGCTTAACATCGTAATCTCCAAAAGGAAGCGTGAACTCTCCTCTACCTAAGAACTGCTTGTTTTGCCATCCAGTAACATCGCTATATACTGCCATTCTTGGGAAAAACTGGGCAATCGTATACAAGTAGTTATCGTCTTTTTCGAAGTACTCATATCCACTTCTACCGCCAATTTCCATTCGGTCATTTATGTTGTACCACCACTGAATGTCTATCGCGATAGAGTCGCCAGCCTTAAGTGGCTCATCAAGATCTATACGCATCATAGTATGGTTCACTTTTACAGTATAATCTGCACCAGTGGCATCCTTCACATGCTCTATATTAAAACCACCAGGGAACGTATGGAACATATTGAAATACTCATATAAACTTACTCCGTTATTCAATTTGCCCTGCTGTATTTTATAGGTTTCTGATTCTGGACTACGTATATTCTGATCGAGTTGCACCCATAGGTACTCCAAGTTGTCTGGAGAAGCATTGGTATATGTAATCTCCTCATTACCATATACACGTTGGTTTTCGTCATCTAGACGAATAGCCATAGTGTAGTCAGCCGTATTTTGCCAGTACTCGTGACCAGGGGCCCCACTTGCAGTACGGTAAACATTGGGCGTAGGCAAGTCTGGGTCTAGCTGCCGAAACTTGTTTTGGTTTATATTTGAGTTTTGAGCCAATGAGCTAAAACCGATAAGACTAAATGCTATGCTGAATGCGTATCCTATATTTTTCATAAAAGAGATGCAAAGAAAAGGAAATTGGTAGCTTTGTAATTGTGTTATTCTTATTACTATCCTTTCTTATTAGTACAGTCGCTCCACAACACGACTTTCACACCTCTTGGATGAATATCACATACAACGAAGATTCGAAATATTTTGAATCAACTTGGCGTACAGATACAGAGCATTTGGAAGGAGTTCTCACTGCCTATGCAGAGAAAGAAATACACTTAGATAACAGCACAACAGACGCTCATAAGCTTCTGATAAACAATTATATAGAGGACAATGCCACATTATATCTCAATGCTAAGAAACACAATCTAAGCATAGATATCATAGAAGTAAATTTTGCAGAGACTATAGTGCATTTCAAGCCTATAAAATGCCGCCGCAAATTGAGACAAGTGAGCATGAAAAATACGCTGCTCCAAAAACAGTTTCCCAACCAAAAGAATATGGTACAGGTAAACTATAAGGGTAAAATGTACAGTTTACTACTAGGTGCCAATAAGCCATATGAGGAAATCACAATTGAATAAACATAATGGAGTTGCCGCCACAAGAGCCAATATAGTGACCATCACTAAAACTTTATATTAAAATAAGAATCGATACAAATCGAGATTAACAAACAAAAAATACCTTTGTTGACTTACCCTCGCAGGCAAACTAAAAACCAAATAATATGGACAGTGAATTTGACAACGCTCTGGACTACCACTCGAAAGGTAGACCAGGAAAAATAGAAGTAATACCAACCAAGCCTACACAAACCAAGAGAGATCTTAGTCTTGCATACTCTCCAGGAGTGGCAGAACCCTGTGAGGAGATATTCAAAAACCCTCAAGACGCATACAAATACACTGCGAAAGGAAACCTTGTAGCCGTAATAAGCAATGGAAGTGCGGTACTAGGTCTAGGTAACTTAGGTCCATTGGCATCTAAGCCCGTGATGGAAGGTAAAGGCGTACTCTTCAAAATATTTGCAGATATTGATGTGTTTGACATTGAAGTAGATGCTACTGATCCACAAAAATTCATAGAAGTAGTGAAAGCTCTAGAACCAACCTTTGGAGGTATCAATCTAGAAGACATAAAGGCTCCAGAGAGTTTCCTGATTGAGGAGACACTCAAAAAGGAGATGAATATTCCACTCATGCATGATGACCAGCATGGTACTGCTATAATAAGTACAGCAGGTTTGCTCAATGCTCTAGAAGTAGCAGGCAAAAAAATAGACGAAGTACGTGTTGTTGTTAGTGGGGCAGGTGCTGCAGGCATCTCCTGTGTGAAGCTATGGATAAGTGTAGGTGTGAAGAAAGAAAACATCTACATGTTTGATCGAGACGGTCAAGTGAGTGATGATAGAAAAGACTTGGACCAATGGAAAGAGCATTTTAAAACACCTAAAAAATACAATAACCTAGCTGAAGCATTGGTAGATGCAGACGTTTTTTTAGGCCTTTCAGTAGGCAACATAGTGAGTCAAGCTATGGTGAAGTCTATGGCAAAAAACCCTATTGTATTTGCATTAGCAAATCCAAACCCAGAGATTAAATACGATGATGCTTTAGCTGCACGCGAAGACGTGATAATGGCAACGGGTCGTTCTGACTATCCTAATCAAGTGAATAATGTACTTGGTTTCCCATTCATATTTCGTGGAGCCCTAGATGTACGAGCCACAGCTATAAACGAAGAAATGAAGCTTGCTGCTGTAAAGGCACTTGCAGAACTAGCCAAAGAGCCTGTTCCAGATGGTGTGCTTATTGCTTATAACAAACCCGACATGAGTTTTGGGAGAGATTATATTATCCCCAAACCACTGGACCCAAGACTAATAACGAGGGTATCTCCTGCCGTGGCTAAAGCCGCTATGGACAGTGGTGTAGCTCAATTTGACATTACAGATTGGGATGCTTATAAAATAGAATTGCGAAAACGTATGGGTCTAGACAATAGATTCTTACGCAACATTTCACTCCGTGCAAAACAAAATCCACAACGTGTGGTCTTTGCCGAAGCAGATAATCCTAAAATACTAAAGGCTGCTCACTCCGCTCGTGAACAGGGAACTTGCATTCCTATACTTCTGGGTTTTGAAGACCAGATAAGAGCATCAATAGATGAGCTAGGTTTGAACCTTGCTGACTGTCAGATTATTGACCCTAGTCGCTCACCAGAGATTTCAGAGAAATACGGTCAGGTATACTTCGAAAGAAGACAGCGTAAAGGTCTCACTCTGTTTCAAGCTAAAAAGAAAATGCGTCAACGTACGTACTTTGGTAGTATGATGGTGGAACAAGGTGAAGCAGATGCATTCATCAGTGGGCAGAGCAGTAACTATCCAGAAACTATACGTCCTGCATTAGAAATCATTGGCAAGGAAGAAGGAGTAGATAAGGTAGCCGGCATGTATATTATTATGAGTAAGCAGGGACCACTATTCTTTGCAGATACTACCGTGAATATAGATCCTAGTTCTGACGATCTAGTTGACATCGTAAAATTGGCTCATAAAATAGTAACTAAACTACAAGTAAAGCCGCGAATAGCCATGGTAAGTTATAGTAATTTTGGCTCTGCCAAAGGACCTACAGTGACTAATATTCAGAAGGCCATAAAGCGTCTGCATACCGAAAATCCAGAAATACTGGTAGACGGTGAGATGCAAGCCAATACGGCCATGGATGCTGACCTACGACAAGAACTATTCCCATTCTGTAAGCTTGGAGATGAGAATGCAAACGTGTTCATATTCCCCGCACTTAGCTCAGGTAACATCGCATACAAAATGGTTCAAAGTCTTGGTATATCTGAGGCAATTGGTCCAGTGCTTTTAGGTTTCCGTAAATCAGTACATGTACTACAACTGGGTAGCTCTGTTCGCGAGATAGTAAATATGATAAACCTTGCCGTGGTAGATGCTCAAAGCAAGAAGGGGCTATTTTAGTAGGACTTGATGCAACACACAGTTGAAATAGCACAGTTTGACTCTGCATATCATAAAGAGGCTCGACTATTACGAGCTGAAGTACTGAGAAAACCTCTTGGTTTAGCCGCCGATGATCCCGCTTTTAGTGATCGAGAATCAGACATACATCTCATTGCGTTGGACGGGTCTAACGTTGTTGGTATTGTAGTGTTAGTCCCAGACTATAAACCAAGCGTAGGGAAACTCCGACAAATGGCAACAGCTGAACACGTTAGAGGTAAAGGGCATGGCATTGCTTTGATTCAAGAATTAGAAAAGAACGCAGTCGGTTTAGGCATAGAGAAAATAGTCCTCCACTCCCGCCATTATGCAGTAGGTTTCTACGAAAAGCTAGGCTATCAAATTATATCAGACGTTTTCCAAGAAGTAGGTATGGACCACTTTGCGATGGAGAAAAAACTATAAATTAAATCTTACAGAATGTTCGTGAGGACATGAATACATGTGTCTTCTCTTCGAAATCTTCTGCGGTAGAATACGTTCGTGAGGACACGAACAGATACGTCTCCGATTGGAAGTGCCTCGATAGCAGAAATGGTTCGTGTCCCCACGAACTCCAAATAATTGTATATTTGGATTGATGACACCTCATACTCGTAAATCATTTATGGATGTTGGACAAGTCTTTTTTTGGACTGCGACTATCAACGACTGGAAACATCTATTATCTGAGAATTTATGCAAAAAAATCATAATAGACAGCCTACTACATCTCAAAGAGCAAAAACTCATTCATGTATTAGCTTATGTGATTATGCCAAATCACATACATCTCATCTGGAAACTCAATGACTACAATGGAAAAGAGTTGCCATCTGCTTCATTTACTAAATTCACTGGACATCAATTTCAGAAATATTTACGCGATACTAATCCTACTTTGCTAGAAGAATACGCTGTCAATTTTCCTAATAAACGCTACGAATTTTGGCAAAGAGACTCAAAAGCTATGCATCTATATTCCACTGAAATGTTACTCCAAAAGCTGAATTATATTCACAATAATCCACTACAAGAACATTGGAAGCTGAGCTCTACTCCTGAGGAGTACCCGTTTTCTTCTGCTAAGTTCTATATCGATGGTTCTGATAAATTTGATTTGGTAGAAAGGTACGAAGATCATTTTTGAGATAGGGGATGTAAATGTTCGTGGGGACACGAACACATACATCTCCGATTTAAGCTTTGTTGATAGCAGAAACCATTCGTGTTCCCACGAACGCATTCGTCTCCGATTGAAAGTGCCTCAAAGCAGAAACAGTTTGTGGAGACACGATTAAATACATCTCTGGTTGGCCATTGAGGATCTGTTCGCGGTTCGCCGCAGCGAATAAACACGTTCGTATCTAACTGATCATTCAGAAGGTTCTTGGGGACACGAACGCATTTGTCTCCGATTCGAAATTTTCTGCGGTAGAATAAGTTCGTGTCCCCACGAACCCTAACGTCAGTTTTAGTATTCACTTGTCAGAATTACAAATTCTTTAGATAATATTTTGGGTTTACAAAATCCGAAGAGCAGGGTTAATCATTTTTGTCTTTACTATTAATGTATTGCCATTTATAATAAGCTGTCCATTCTTCGATTTTAAGAAATGCACCTGACTCGTTATCATCCCATAATTCACCCAAAAGAACAAATAACGAGTAGATATTATACACTGATTCATCGTAAAGAACATACCATTGAGACTGCATAGAGTCATCTATTTTGTTTAAAATGAAATGGTAATTAGAATGGGTTAACCTATCTGGAATTTTCAATTCAATAATTGAATCGCATCCATATTTAAAATAGGCTAAGCTCGATACTTTACAAAGACGATTGAATATGTTTTTAAGGCTATCAAAGTCAGTTGATTCAACATAAAATTGATAAACATTTATGCCGTTGTTGGGTGACAAACAATTAAATTTTCTCTCTCCAAAACCAAATGAATCAACAGTATGTTCGATGACTTCAAATCGTCTATGGAATAATAATGCCCCAATACAGATATCGCATGCCATTTCGTTTACGATTTGACTGTCAGAAGGCATGGCTCTAAATGCAAAGCTGCTCTGACTAAAGGACGAAGCAGAACATAGGGTTATTCCTATAATAAATAGTAAATATTTAATATACCGCATGTTGTCACCTTTTGCTAAGTACTAATCAACTTCTTTAGACTACGATAACGTAATTAATCAATTCAAATTGTTTTGAAAGGACTAAAATCACTTACCCCTTAAACCACTCCACACCATTCTTAAAAATATCCATAAACTCCATTTCAGGGATATTCTTCATTAGGCCTTTACGGAAACGCTCAGGGTGACCCATTCTACCGTAGATCTGTCCTGTAGCGTCTGTGATGCCTTCTATGCCGTGTACAGATCCATTTGGATTGTATGGCATATCCAGTGCTACATTTCCTTCAAAATCGATATACTGCGTTGCTATCTGTCCATTGGCTGCCAAGTCTTTTACCATAGCATCATTGGCGTAGAATCTGCCTTCTCCGTGAGAGAATGGCACGATGTACTTCATGCCTTGCATACCTTGCAACCAAGGACTTTTGTCAGACACGACTTCTACATGTGCGGTTTGACTGATGTGTCTGCCTATACTATTGAAGGTCATCGTAGCCGAAGTTTCGTCTACGTCTCTAATCTCTCCATAAGGAAGCAATCCTGACTTCACTAGAGCTTGAAAACCATTGCATATACCCAATACCAATCCTCCCCTAGCTATAAGGCCATGAACGGCTTCTTTTACTTCTGGGTTTTTGAGTACAGATACGATGTATTTGGCAGAACCATCTGGCTCATCTCCAGCAGAGAATCCCCCCGGTATCATTAATATATTGGCAGCTTCTAGTTCGGTTACAAAAGCAGAAATAGATTCGGATATCGCTTCTTCGCTGTAGTTCCTGAAGAGTGCTGTATGCACATCTGCTCCAGCATCTACGAATACGTGTTCTGTCTCATACTCACAATTAGTTCCTGGGAATATTGGGATGAATACTCGAGGGTATTTGTTCGTGTCGTATTTGTTCGTGTCATATTTGTTCGTGTCCCCACGAACAATATCAGACGCAATTTTTATGCTCTCCCGAACAGTAGAATAGGCACTGTTCGTGGGGTCACGAACGGGTTCATTTGCATTTTTGTTCGTGACGTCTTTGTTCGTGTCCCCACTGTCGTTCTTGTTCGCGTCTCCACTGTCGTTCTTGTTCGTGTCCCCACGAACAACTTTACTTGGAAATATCTGTTCCAATGTTCCTTCCCATGCAGCGAGTAGTTCTGAAGTGCTAAATTTATCGCCGTTGACAGTAAGTGAGTTACCTTCTGTTTTACCCAATAAAGCATACCCTTCTAACTCAGTAGTAGATTCCAAAATCAGACTTCCTATTTGCGAAGCGAAACAGTCTAAGTCGTAATTGATATTGGCACCAATTCCGTTGCCTACCATCATTTTGAAAACTGAAGTAGCCAACCCTCCTTCTTTGATGGTTTGGGCAGATACTATAGTTCCGTTACTAATATGATGATGTACGTCTTTGTACACTTTGTTCAGTTGATCATAGTTTGGTATGCCAGAAGCCAACGGCTCATGTTTAGCTAAGTACAGGTAATTTCCAGCTTTCTTTATTTCTGGTGAAATGATGTTTTTCAACTCTCCTACTGCACACGCAAATGAAATTAGTGTTGGCGGTACGCTAATGTTTTCAAACGTTCCACTCATAGAATCTTTACCCCCTATAGCTGCAGTTTCAAACTCCAATTGAGCTTCTAGTGCTCCAAGTAATGCTTGTAAGGGCTTACCCCATTTCTCTGAATCTGCTCCCAGTCTCTCAAAATATTCTTGAAAACTGAGTCTCGCATTTTTGTGGTTTCCACCACTAGCTACCAAATTAGCGAGTGATTCTACTACAGCGTAGGCACCCATTAGAAATGGATTTTCATTGGCTATAGTTGTAGAAAATCCCCAGCTTGATATTGCCACCGTATCGGTAGATTTATTCAGCACAGGAATGGTATTCACACTTGCTAAAGCAGGAGTTTTGAGATGTTTTCCGCCTAGTGGCATAAGCACCGTAGTACGTCCTACATGCGAATCAAAGTTTTCTATCAACCCTTTTTGCGAAGCTACATTTAGCTGCGAAAGTTCATTTTTGAATTGTTCGGTAGTCAACGGGTTAAATGATTGAACCTTAGCATGTTGATTGCTCACTACTTTGGTTGTCATACTCTTTTTTGTGCCTGCAGTGTCTAAGAATATGCGATCCAAGTCTACAATCATCTCTCCTCTCCAGAAGAT
The DNA here is from genome assembly GCA_963932895.1 of uncultured bacterium. Classification (GTDB taxonomy): domain Bacteria; phylum Bacteroidota; class Bacteroidia; order NS11-12g; family UBA9320; genus UBA9320. The sequence goes on along the minus strand of CAWVTO010000020.1, from coordinate 3,434 downwards.
TTGCATTCTACCGCTATCTGTCACTTCTGCCACCTCTACAGCAAGCAGATTCTCTTGAGATGCGTGTGCAATAAACTTCGCTACGTCTTTGGCTTCTACCACTACGGCCATTCGCTCTTGCGACTCAGATATGGCAAGCTCTGTTCCGTTTAGTCCAGCATATTTTGTAGGTAGCTTGTCTAGGTTTATATTCAGACTATCTGCTATTTCACCTATGGCTACTGAAACTCCTCCAGCACCAAAGTCATTGCATTTTTTTATAAGTTTAGTTACATCCGGCTTGCGAAAAAGACGTTGTATTTTTCGTTCTTCTACGGCATCTCCTTTTTGTACTTCTGCACTTAGCGTATTGATAGATGTTTGGTCTTGTACCTTACTAGAACCCGAAGCTCCACCTACACCATCTCGGCCAGTTTTGCCTCCTACCATGATCACTCGGTCACCTGTAACTGGAGCTTCTCTACGCACCCAGTCCTTGGGTACAGCACCTGCTACGTAACCCACTTCCATTCGTTTGGCTTTGTATCCAGGATCGTATAGTTCTGCTACATGCGAAGTAGCCAACCCTATTTGGTTACCATAAGATGAGTATCCTTTGGCAGCTGTTTTTGTTATTTTCTTCTGTGGAAGTTTACCTTCTAGTGTCTCTGCTATAGGCTCACGTGGATCCGCAGAACCCGTAACACGCATGGCTTGATACACGAATGCTCTACCACTCAAAGGATCTCTGATAGCACCACCTACGCAGGTAGATGCTCCACCAAAAGGCTCTATTTCTGTAGGGTGATTGTGTGTTTCATTCTTAAAGAGTAAGTACCAGGCTTGTTTTTCACCTTCTACGTCTACCTCTATTTCTATGGTACAGGCATTTATTTCATCTGTAATTACTAGGTCGTCTAACTTACCGTTTGCACGCAAATATTTTGCAGCAATCGTACCTATATCCATTAGCGAAATAGGCTTATGCTCTCTGCCCAACTCTTTACGCAGAGCCAAGTATCTGTTGAATATTTCTTCAATCTTATTGGCTAAGTCACCCTCGAAAGTGATGTCTTTTAGCTCTGTAAAGAAAGTGGTGTGTCTACAGTGGTCACTCCAGTAGGTGTCGAGTACCTTAAGCTCCGTTTCTGTAGGGTTTCTATTTTCTGTTTTAAAATAGTCTTGTGTGAACTTAAGATCTGCCAAGTCAAAAGAGAAGCTCCATTCCTTGTGTAATGCAGCTAGTCCACTTTCATCTAAATCTACAAATCCGTCGATAGTAGGCACATTCTCCGGTTGCGGAATGCTCGGCTTTATCAATATATCCAAGTTTTTTTCGCGAGAATCTACGGAGTTAATTAGGTAATTTTTAAGCTCTGCAAGCGTATCATCATTCACCTTATCAAACACAAATAGCTTACCTGTACGAATCATTGGCTTGTTACCCGTCACCAATTGAATGGCTTGTTCAGCAGAATCGGCACGTTGATCATATTGTCCAGGCAAATACTCTGTAGCAAAGCTAGAAATCGATAAATCTGCAGGATTTTGGGAATGTGAAATATCTGCTACAGAATCTAGCAATACATTCAGCAATTTGTCCCAAGAAATTTCTTCGGCATCAAATACATCGTACACCACATATTGTTTGAGGTTGGTAAGTGGCGTAAACTCCTGAAGCTCAGCAAGTATTTTTTGCGAAGCCACATCAAACTCAGACTTCTTTTCTACGAAAATTCTTTGATTCATGCTTGTGTTATAATATGAGTAGCAAATGTAAACGCTACGAGTAAGTGGCATAGCTGAAAGGGCTGATTGTTGAGAAAAGGTTTAAACAGAAATGTTAAATACCAAGCCTACACTATTTAGACTTGAAACAGCCTACATTTTCACATTACATTTGAAAGCATGGGTCCGAATCCAGAAAACCATTACATAAATAAAAGTAACTGGCTGCGTGCAGCCATACTAGGAGCAAATGATGGCATACTTTCTACAGCAAGTATTATTATAGGTGTAGCCGCTGCTAGTAATCAAAGAGACCCAATCATTATAGCAGGACTAGCAGGCTTAGTTGCTGGTGCGTTTTCAATGGCTGCCGGCGAATACGTTTCCGTAAGCTCACAAAGCGACCTAGAAGCAGCAGATTTACAAAGAGAAGAACAAGAATTGACAGACTTTCCTGAAGAGGAAGAAAGCGAACTTGCCAAAATATATGTAGACAGAGGCTTGACGCAAAATTTGGCAAATCAAGTAGCAAGACAGCTTACAGAACACAACGCTTTAGAAGCTCACGCAAGAGACGAGTTAGGAATCAATGAGATAACTCAGGCAAATCCTTTTCAAGCGGCATTTGCCAGCGGAGCAGCATTTGTATTTGGAGGTTCACTACCATTACTCGTAGCCTTCACTATTCCTATTCAAAATATGATCAGTCTGCAATATGTTTTTGCAATTGCATTCTTAGGATTACTTGGAGCCATAGCGGCAAAAGCGGGAGGCTCCTCAATACTACGAGCAGTTATCCGCATCACTTTTTGGGGAACCGTGGCAATGGGTCTCACTGGACTCATTGGTCATCTCTTCGGAGTCAACGTGGCGTAATTTATTGTCATAAATAACCATCTTTGCACACTGAATTTGTTGGATTCAATATCACGGCCTTCGGATCTCAAAAAACTGAGTAAGGACCAATTACCGCAACTCTGTGGAGAGATACGTACTTTTTTTATTGAAAAAATTCTGAAAAATGGCGGACACTTTAGTGCCAATCTTGGTGTAGTAGAACTCACTGTAGCCTTGCATTATGTATACGACTTTGGTACAGATAAAAGTTCGTGGGGACACGAACAAGGACCACACGAACAAGGACCACACGAACAAAGACTACACGTAGCAATTCAAACAGACAAACTCGTATGGGATGTAGGGCATCAAGCCTATATTCATAAACTACTAACCGGACGTAAAGCTGAGTTTGACACCATCCGAAAAATAAATGGACTGAGTGGTTTTCCTAAGATGGATGAGAGCAATTACGATCACTTTGGCACTGGTCATTCGTCTACTTCTATATCTGCTATAATGGGTATGGCAGAAGGAGCTTTACTAAATAAGAAAGACAATAAACACATCGCTGTAATAGGAGATGGTTCACTTACCGGTGGAATGGCTTTTGAAGCACTCAACAATCTGGGAGTGAGCAAGGCAAATGTACTCGTTGTAGTAAACGATAATCAAATGGGTATTGATCCAAATCTTGGGGCTATCAATACACACTTAGAAGAAATAGACAGTATAAAACCAAACCTTTTTGAGAATTTAGGATTGCCGTACAATGGTCCTATTGATGGTCATAATGTATTGGAATTGGTTGATATTTTTGAGAAACAAAGACTTGAGAATGGACCACAAATACTTCATATAAAAACACTAAAAGGAAAAGGATACGAACC
>CAWVTO010000019.1:0-16164 GCA_963932895.1 uncultured bacterium | reverse complement strand
CAATAGTCACCGATGTGGGATTACTCGGAGATCCATTGGCTATAATCTCTGCACCTTTCATAGCGTAACCACCTCTAAAAGTGACTGTACCTTCTAAATAGGAGCCTAACTCTAAATTTGAGGTGAAAGAAGTAAACTGTGGGAACTTAGAACCCTCGAGACTTACCTTTTCTATGTTGCCTGCACTTGATGCACGATCTCTAAAACTTCCATACAGTGGCTGTGCTAGGAAATCAGCGTTATGAAAAAGTACAGTGTCTATTCTTACCTCAGCAATTTCAAATCTCAGCTTATATTTCCCTTCTATTTCTGCAAATATATTTTCTTTATCAAAGCCAACACGTTCCCAAGTTACTTTGCCTTTTTCTCCTTCCCATTCGTCTGTATCAAGAAAGTAACTGCCACTTGTATTGTATATCACAATTTCGTCTACCGAAGCTTTGCACGTTAGGTCTATATCCCTAAAAGCGATTTGAACTCTATTGTCATTAAATAAGAAACGGTAATTATCATCGCTCGCAAACCATTTTTTGGTAGGTGAGATATACATGGTATTGTCCTTAAAGAGATTGCGAGAGGCTGTCATTAAGGTGATAAAGGTCTTGTTGCCAGACTTCACAGCGGGCAGAAGCGACTTGGACCATGAGATATACTTGACTTCGTCAATAGAATCTTTAGCATAGAGTATTGTCTCCGTGAAAAGTACAAAGAGAGGTATCTTCATATCATTCTGTAGCATTTCATTTGCTACGCTTATGATATTACGTTGCTCTGGTTCTACAAACTTGGCAGAGTCCCACTTGGTCGTAAAAGTCTTCATTATCTCCGCATCTTCTTTTGTACTGTTAGAGGAGATGTATTTGTTAAATTCTTGGATAAAAACCTCTGGCTTTCGTGAGAAAGAACGCGGTTGACCAAAGGCTATCGCTGCAAGAGCAATTAGTCCGATAGAGAGTATAAATTTCTTAATTGCCATTTTTAGTCGAGTATGTATTGGGTCTGAAGCCAGTGGTTTTCTATGTGTTGTTCTATTAGTTTCAATCCGTGTACCAAAGCAGCTGTATGCTGCTCATCAAGGTCTTCATCTAAGAAGCCACAGAGTATAAGGTGACCGCCTGGATTGAGTTTGGTTACAAATTCAGGTAAAAGTCTAAGATTGATATTCTTAACAATGTTACTCACGATTATGTCGAATTTTTCAGTCAATTGTCTTATGCTATCTGCCTGAATAATTTCAACGTTTACCGCTTTGTTTAATTGTATATTTTCTTGTGTGTTCTCCACACAGTTGGCGTCATAGTCTATTGCTAGTACGCGTTTTGCTCCTTTTTGCGAAGCTAAAATAGCCAGCAATCCGCTTCCACATCCCATGTCTAGTACCGTCTTGTCTTTACAGTCTAGTTTCTCTAGGCTTATACCGCTTAAGCGAGTCGTCTCATGATGACCCGTGCCAAAGGCCATTTTGGGTGTTATGATGATGCTGTGCTTGTGTCTGCTCATTGGATGAAATGGAGCTCTAGCTTGAATATGCTCACCAATTATTGCTTCTTTAAAATTCTCTTCCCACATCGCATTCCAATTGTCATTGGCTACATCTGTTACTTGCTCCGGTATTATTTCAAAATTGGCCAATAACTCTCGCATGGCATCCTCATTATACTCAGTTGCTTTGCAATAGGCGATAAGTGTTCCTTTTTCGTATGAAGTTCCCTCATAACCAAGTTCTTGCAATAAAAAACTAATGGTTTCTTCCAGGTCTTGATCACAGATAATATGTACTGCTTTGTAGCTCATTTTTTGTCGTGCTACAATATTACGTGTGAAACATATGTCCTGATGAGATTGGGTTAATTTGTTGGTAATTGCTTATCTCATAAAGCGTAAGAATGATCCGTATGAAAATATTGTGTTTGGTCTACTCTTACAATGGTAAAATGTAAGATCCGATTTTTCCCGTTATACAATTATGAAATTGTTGAGGCCTTCGTTCTTTGGTCCGTGTCTAAAATCGCATACTCAAAATTGTCTGACCATCCTGTTTTTAGCGGTAAGGTTTGTCTTGCTCTTCCTTCTAGCGTCATTCCTGCTTTTTCTAGAACGCTTACAGAAGCTACATTGTCTACAGCACATCCAGCTTGTATTCTGTGAAGTTTGAGGGTGTCAAATCCATGGACTAGTATTGCGGATAGTACTTCTGTAGCATATCCCACATCCCAGTGTGTTGGCAGAATTTTATACCATACTTCTCCTCTTCGGTGTTTTTTGCCCCACAGTTTTAATCCAAAAAGACCGATAAACATATTATTCTCTTTGTTTTCTATCGCCAACGTATAATTGGTGATTTCATCAGCTAGATTATCGGCAATCAGTGGGTTTACAATCGTTTTGGTCTCTTCCATATCTTTTGGAATGCCAAGCGTGTTGTATTTATCTATCTCAGGAAATGAAAGTAGTTGATGTATAGAATCTAAGTGGGTTGCATTGATAAGTCTTAAGTAAGTTCTTTTCGTTGTAAGTATAGGGTCACTCATTTTCATTACCTATTGTTAATTCGTTCAAATGTTGGGCCAATGCAAATCCCATACTAAAGCAGCCTTGGAGCAAGTAGCCACCCGTAGGTGCATACCAATCTAACATTTCACCTATGGCAAATGTATTTGGTATTTTTTTGAGTTGAAAATGCTCATCAACCTCGTCTAGATCTATACCGCCCAAGGTAGATATAGCTCGATCTATTTCGTCTACTGCTGTTAAGGTAATCGGTACGGCCTTTATTTTAGCTATGAGTAGGTCTGGATTCATAAAGGTCTCTTTATCCGTGAATTGTTTCAGCAGCCCTATGGCAGTTCTGTCAAGGTTTAAATCGTCTTTTAGTATATCTGTTACCTTACTCAACGTAGAATTTTGATATTTTACCATGAGTTCGGTCGTTGTCAATGTTGGCTTTAGGTCTATTTCTATAAGGACGTTTTCTTTGCTCTCCAATGCTTCTTGTATGTTTCTACTGAGGGCATATATGGCATTGCCTTCTAGACCAAATTTAGATAAGACCAATTCGCCTTTAGCTGTTTGGTTCGAAAAACGAATAGCAATATTTTTCACTGGCTTTCCGGCGTGTGTAGCTATAAATGCTTTTTTCCAGTTTACTCCAAAAGCACAGTTTGCTGATCTGAAAGCAATGGTTTTTATGTTCCGCTGTTCAAAAGCTTTAATCCATTCACCATCTGAACCTGTGACTTTCCAACTGGCACCACCCAATGCGAATACTACTATATCGGATACAATATCTTCGTGCCCTTCATAACGCAAGTCTCCAGCCGTTGTCCAACCGTTCCACTGTGCGTTAAGCTGGAAGGTGATACCCTTTGTTTTTAGGTGTTCTACTATCGTATTGAGAACTTCAATGGGCTTGAGCTCTTTGGATGGAAATACACGGTTACTAGACCCTACAAATGTTGAGATTCCGATGGTTTCTAGCCAGGTTATCAAATCTTCATTGGTAAACTGTGCAAGAGCAGCGGCCATGAAATTCTGTGGTACATACTGATTTATAAGCTCGGAGATAGGAGAGGAGTAGGTCAGGTTTAGTCCTCCTTCTCCTGCTACTAGAAACTTACGGCCTACAGATTTTTTCTGGTCATAGATGGTGACGTTATAGTTGGTTGTATCTAGATGACTTGCTAGCATTAGTGCTGCTGGACCTCCTCCTACGATGGTTATGTTTTTCATTGTATTCATATACGCTTACCTTTATCTGACGTGCACAATAGTACGGTAGTTTCGACTATTCAGTACTAATATTCAAGACATTGCTTCAGTGTTTCTTGCATTATAGGGAGACTTCTACATGGTTTTCAGACTAGCTTTGATCATGTTTTAGCCTGGTTAAAAAGGTCTAAATAGCTTTAATAGACATGACCTTCTGAAACTCAATAGCTGAACACACTAAAAACTCGTGGACAATAATACCATTACGATTAACACTAAATTATTCTGTATGGTACATTTGTAAAGTGAATATTAAACTGACCAAACCGCTAGTTGTTTTTGATCTAGAAACTACAGGAATACAAATTGCCACTGACAGGATAGTGGAGATCTACTGCATAAAAATACAACCAGACGGAAGTGAAGAGCATTTACATCAGGTTGTAAATCCTACCGTGCCCATACCACCAGTGGTGTCAGAAATACACGGAATCTGGGATAAAGATGTAGTTGATAAGCCTACGTTCAAAGAATTTGCTCCTGAACTACAGCAATTTTTAGGTGATTGCGATTTTGGCGGGTTCAATAGCAATCGTTTTGATTTTCCTTTGTTGGCAGAAGAGTTCTATAGAGTCGGCATTCCCTTTGAGACGAGCAGAAAATTCATCGATGCACAACGTATTTTTCACAAAATGGAACCACGTAATCTAGGTGCAGCGTATCAGAAGTACTGTGGCAAAGAATTGATAAATGCTCACAGTGCCAAGGCAGACACCGTTGCTACTTGGGAAATAATAAAAGCACAAGTGGATCATTACGATGCTCTGGAAGGAGATATCGATTTCTTGAATACCTTCAGTGGCGAGAGTGAGTTTTTTGACTTTGCTCGTAGAATAAAACGTGGTGAGAACAACGAGGCATTCTTTAATTTCGGGAAGTATAAAGGGCAAAAAGTAGTCGACGTTTTTAAAGAAAATAGAGGATACTACGAATGGATGATGAAAGGAGATTTTCCTGAAAACACGAAATCTGTCATCACTAAATTAGCATTGGCAAGTAAAAATACGTGATCATTAGTAACTGCACCGCTAAGCCACAATAGATTCTGATATTGGGTTGGCATATTGTAATTAGTGAAGGTTTTTTCTATTGGACCCATTATCTTCGTTGCTTATGCAATTAGCCGAGCATCATAGCTTAGACGATATACAAAAAATAGTGGCATCTGGAGAAGAGGTAACTCTTTCAGCAGCTGCTGTAGCAAAAATAGAGAAGTGTCATACTTACTTACTCAATAAAGTAGCCCAAGACGGACCTCCTATCTACGGAGTAAATACAGGTTTTGGCTCACTTTGCAATACAGAGATAGAAGATAAGGACCTGAGTCAGTTACAAATAAACCTACTCCGCTCACACGCTTGTGGAGCTGGAGCTTATGTGCCAAAAGATATTGTAAAGCTAATGTTGCTTCTGAAGGCTCAGAGTCTTAGTTACGGTCACAGCGGTGTTCAGCTAGCTACGGTTGAGAAGCTCTTAGAATTTTATAACAACGATATCACTCCAGTAATTTACGAACTTGGAAGTTTAGGAGCTAGTGGAGATTTAGCACCGTTAAGCCATTTGGCGTTGCCACTCATAGGAGAAGGCGAGATATGGGATACAAGTTCAAACTCAAATACAGATTCAAACTCTTTTCCTTTCGCAAAAAGAGTAAAGCCAGAAGCGTCTAGTTTACACTTAGGGCCGAAAGAGGGATTAGCATTGATTAATGGAACGCAGTTTATGCAGGCCTATGGTTTGCACTGCTTGTTCAAAGCAAAAGATATACTGAAACGTGCAGATTTACATGCCGCTTTGTGTGTAGATGCTTATGATGGACGTAGAGAGCCATTCTTGGCATATAGCCACCAGATACGTCCGCACAAAGGGCAATTAGCCACTGCCAAAGCAGTACTTGGTCACTTAGAAGGAAGTGAAATACTTGCTCAAGATAAAGTGCACGTGCAAGATCCCTACAGCTTTCGCTGTGTGCCTCAAGTACACGGTGCGAGTAAGGATGCTGTAGACCACGTGGCAGCGGTGTTTGAGACAGAAATAAACTCAGTAACAGATAATCCGAACGTGTTCCCCGACGAAGACCTAATACTCAGTGCTGGTAATTTTCACGGCCAGCCACTCGCATTACAACTTGATTATCTAGCTATAGCCATAGCAGAAATCGGGAGTATAGCCGAGCGTAGAGTCTATAGACTTGTAGAAGGTAAAAGAGATTTGCCCGCATTTTTGACGGGAAACCCCGGTCTGGAGAGTGGACTGATGATAGCACAGTATACTGCAGCGAGTATTGTGAGTCAGAACAAGCAACTCTGCACACCTAGTAGTGTAGATAGTATAGAGAGTAGCAACGGACAAGAAGACCATGTAAGCATGGGAGCTAATGCAGCTACCAAGTGCCTCCGGGTCATTGAAAATGTAGAGCGTATACAAGCCATAGAGCTGCTTACTGCCAGCAAAGGACTAGAATTTCGTAGACCACTCAAATCATCACCCATCTTAGAAGACCTGGTAGCTAAAGTGAAAGCCATTGCAGATATTAGCGATGGGGATAAGGTATGGGCCGATGAGGTGGAGAAGATCCGTCTTATTTTTCAGTAAATTAGTTGGTATTAACTGTTCGTGAGGACACGAACAAGTACATAGTTAGGTGGTTTTAAGTGTTCGTGAGGACACAAACAAGTGCATGGTTAGTTGATTTGACAGTTCGTGAGGACACGAACATAATTAGTCGGGTTTACTCTTTCCTAGGAAACGATCGATTGCATTAACTGCGTAGTAATGAGGGTCACACCTGTTTCTAATGCTTTACTATTATTCCAGCTCAAGAGTAAAAAAAAAATAGGCTTCAAACCAATAACGGTGAAGCCTATTTTGTCTATTATGTTAATTTTACTCTACCTCTAGTGCAAAAGCTACTTCTACATCTGTTTCTCCTATATCGCAGCTGCCGTTCTTCCCGTCTGGTTGATGCTTTAGGCTAATGGTAAAAACTCCGTTTGTTGTATCAGTAGTTTCCACACTTGCGGCAAGACCTAAGTCTAGTCCGTTCGCATCTTTATCTGAAATAACGACAGTTGTGCTGGCATCGGCTGTATAGCACACTAGGTGTTCCTCTGCTTCTTCTTTTACTTCTTCCGTAATGTCTTCAACATCGGAAGAGCTCTCATCTAAGAATCGCACAGCTAATGTATAATTGCTTGCTTGTGCCAGTCGTATGGTATCTTGTTGTGTAGGTGCGTTACCTCCCTCTCCATCAGGGTCGGCAAATTTGAAAGTACTTACATCCGTGGAGTCTGCTGCGTTTGTAAATACTAACTCAACAGTGGTGATAAGTTCTTCCTCGTTTTGATTTGGCGGATTCACTACTTCATCGTCTTTGCAAGATGAGAAAGTGATTACGCCAAGTGCTAAAAAAGCTAAAATTGAAATGTTTGTTTTTGATTGTTTCATGTGTTTTTATAATGTGTAATTTAATGTAATGTAAAAATTGATGCCAAGGTCATCGGCAAAGTATCTGTATCTGTTTGTATAGTCTCTGTACAAGGTGTTTAGTGCATTGTTTACTCCAAGGCTAAAGTGAAGTGGGGTTTCTTTGTATTGAGCTCCAAGCTCTGTATCTAGCAGGAAATAAGCGTCTGGTGATTTTGCAAAATCCTCATCTGGTTCTACCCTATTTTGACGAGCAGTATAACTTGGGCCTATCCATAAGTAGCCATCGTGTAAGCCGAGCGTTTCTGCAAAGGTGTATTTCAATCGTCCGCTAAGTCGTTGAGCAGGTATTCCAAAGATAAATTTATCGCTCACAATGTCTTTTACATAGAGTAAGGCTGCTTGTGCTTCTGCAGTAAAATTGTTCGAGATTCTGTAGCGTATGTCTATGTCTGTTCCCGTATACGTGGCGTCTGTTTGTATATAGCGAAAGACTGGGAAGGCTCCGCGTATACTGAGTTGTATTTGGCCACTGGGTTGCAGGTAGATGTAGTTTTGGAAATAGTGAAAGTATGGTTCTACTTGTATACGAAGCCTGTTGTGGTTATAGTTGAGAGCAGCATTGAGCGAGTAGGAGCGTTCTTGTTTTAGGGATAAGTCCCCAAATTCTAAGGCGGCAGAACCGTGGTGTAACCCATTGCTAAAGAGTTCGTTTATATCTGGACTACGGAAACGGGTGGCCGCAGATAGGTGAATTTTTAGATCTTCACTGACTCTTCGCCATCCGCTCAGATTAGCACTGATACCATCAAAGGTAAATTCCTCGTTCACCAATTCATTTTTTATAAAGCGAAAGGTGTTTGTGTTTTGCACGTCATACCGTACTCCACCTTCTAGCAGATAGTCGTCTGTTTCTAGCGTAAGTATGGCAAAGGCTCCGGCTTTGTACCGCTGGTAGTTGGGTATGAAGTAACGTCCTTGAAAGATGTTTTGCTGTTGTTCACCCATAGCCCCATATTGTATTCTCCAGTGGTTTATGTGTTTGTCTGTTAGTACGTTAAGCTGATGTGTTGTGAGGTTAAGGTCTAGAGCAGCATCCGTTCCGCCAGTATGATTGTCAAATTCTTTACGGAGATTGTTCTGTACTGTATAGCTTAGTGCCATATGACCAAGTTTCTCACTATGGTATTGCCACTTGAACTTACCCGCATAGTGTTGAATAAGTTGAGACGGTGGATTTATGGTATAGGTAAATGGTTTAGCAATGAGTGGTGTATCACTTGCCAATGCTCTGTTGAGGTCTGTAACGTTACCAATGTGCGAAGCGGAAAGAATTCCTATCTCTTGTACAAATGCTGTTGCCGTTATAGATAATTGACTTTTATCTTGAATAAATTGAGCATAGTAGGAACCACTTAGCTGAACAAATCCCGTGTTGCTGAGTACGTAGTTGGATGCAGTTGCATCACCATTTCGTTTAAGGTTTACCACAAATCGCTGACCCAGACCAAGTTTCTTGGAGTTGTTTTCGAGTTTTATTCCCAATTGACCGCCATTGGGATTGGTTTCTCCTTTGGCAAGTAGTGAAACTCTGGTGTAGCTGCTATCATCAAAAATTGCGGGTAATACACGTATGACTCCGCCCATTGCATCGCCACCATAGCGTAGGGTAGAAGCTCCTTTTATGAGTTCTATACTGCCCGCACTCAGTGGATCTATCTCAGGAGCATGTTCGCTTCCCCATTGTTGACCTTCTTGTTTACTGTCATCGTTTATCACTGAAATACGGTTGCTATGCATCCCATTTACGATAGGTTTTGCTATAGTGGTCCCCGTCTTTAGAAAACGAACACCATTGATATTTTGCAGAGCATCGCTGAGGCTTACGGCGGCTAGTTGCTCGAGTTTTTTGCCGCTCACAATTTGTATAAGTCGAGCGTCTGGTTCTCGGTTATTTTGATGTCCGTAGGTGACTACTTCTTCAAAGGCATGGTCGTGGTGCGGGAGATAGATGGTGATAAATGAATCCGTATGGACAATCAGCCTGACTCTTTTTGTTTCGCATCCTACGTGGCTTACGAGCAGTGTATGCTCTCCCGTAGTTATGTTAATTACTTCAAAGTTTCCTTTTGTATCAGACACCAGATCTCGGTTGGCTACTTTTACAAATGAAAGCCCTAGAGGTTGACGGGTAGCACTGTCTAGCACCTGGCCACGCAACGTTACCTGAGCATATGAATATGTACCTATACTACAAAGTGTAAGCACAGCGAATAATGTTCGCATTGTATTTAAAATGTGTTTGTGTTTTTATGAATTAATAAATAACTAAGGGCAGTCTAGTCATTAATTCATAGGCGGTGCTCTACCTCGTTTTTTAAAGGTAGAAGGAGAGAGAACCAGTGACGTTTGCTCAGCAACATAGTCATTACTCCATACAACAGCGTAATTGCCTCTTATCTCCTTGGTAATAAATCCAAATGTGATTAACGTATGACAGAGGGAACAGTGATGATGTGCATCTGGGGTACACAGGTGGGTTCCTAGCTCATGGGAGTGTGTTTCTTCTTGCTCTAGTTGATGCAAAATGCTACTTGCACCTGCAAAACTGAGCACTAGAATTAACAATATGGAAACCAATCGCTTCAACTGGGACAAAATTAATGTATCTGTACTTAACTATTGGTAATAGGAGTGTCTTTTTTTCGTGGATACATTTTAGTGAATATCCAACCACAAAAGAGTGCAATGGCAAAAGATGGTGCTAGTACATCTAGTTTTTCTATGTATATGCCAATGCCGTCCAAAGGTTGGAGTACAAATTTGAAAAAACTAACACTGATAAAACCAGAAATAATACTGGCTATCGCACCAGCCTCGGAGTACGCTTTCCAAAAAAGTGAGAGAATAATTACTGGGCAGAAACAAGCGGCTATGCCACTCCACCCAAAAATCATGACCCAAAATACCTGCCTATCCGGACTAAAGTAAGCCATTGCAAAGGCAAGCAACAAGGAAAGTATAGCCATGGTAAGTGTAACGTATCTAGAGAGCTTGGTAAGCTTCTCATCTCCTACAGTAGGGTTGAAAATCTTTTGATAAAAATCACGAGTGACTGCACTACTTGCCATTACGAGTAATGAATCTATAGTAGACATAATTGCTGAAAGTACGATAGCAATGTAGATAGCTGCAATGCCAAGCGGAAGAAAATTAGAGGTTACCATGTTGAGCACATCTGTAGCTCCTATGCCGAAGACAGCTTCGGGGTCTTGGCCTTCTGAAGTGAAATACACTCTAGCAAGTATACCGATGGTTACTGCCGCGGCGTCTGTAAGCAATGTATAAAATATGGCTACCCATTTTCCTTTGTCTATTTCATCTTCGTTTTTGATGGACATGAAACGAACATACACCTGTGGAGAACCTAGAAATCCTAGTCCTATCATAGAGAAGCCTAGTATAGTGGCAAGGTTAAGCCAAAATCCTTCTCCTCCCCAAATATTGGTTAGGTTGGGGTCTATGCTTTGCAAAGTGCCTAGTATATCTAGGTTAGCGTCCATGTTATAATAGACTATAATTGGGAGTAGTACCAACCCAATAAACATCAAGACGCCTTGAAATAAATCAGACCATACAACAGCTACAAATCCTCCTATGAATATGTATGCTAGCACTATGCAGAAACCCAGGAGGGCTCCATGATAGTAGTTCATATTCATCATAGACTCGAAAGCTATACCTGTAGCATCTATCTGAGTACTTACGTAGATGACTACAAATATGGATAGGATAGAGGCGGCTAATCCTCTTAAAAATTTTGTACTGCTTTTAAAGTGACTTTCTAAGTAATCTGGAATAGTGATAGACTGATACGTGTCAGACTTTCGCTTAAACCGCTTGGCCATGTATTGCCATGAGATGGCCACACCCAGTACCTCGCCCAGTACAACCCAATAGGCTGATAACCCTGCTAAGGCTCCCATGCCGGTAAGGCCAATAAGTAGCCAACCCGATTCTCCAGTAGCTCTAGCTGAGAAAGCAACTGCCCAGTAGCCTATGTTTTTGCCACCTACGTAGTAGTCACTAATATTTTTGACACGTCTAGAGGCTACTATTCCGATGAGGAACAATACTAAAACGTAGAGTGATAAAGCGATTATTTTTACTATCATAGTTGCTGTTGGGCCGAAAGATAATGAATAATTAGGCTCCTAGTTCCAAGGCTTTGAAGAATTGCTCTATTTCTTCTTTACCATTTGTAGCGTTGATAGTGACTAAACGAACAAATTCTTGCTCTCTAAACTTACCATAACCTACCATTAGATTCCCATCTTCGTATAATTTAGTACAGAGGTGTTTTGGGTCTATTCCTTTGTAATTAAAACACACAGAAACAGAATCTGGGAAACTGTAAAGTGTGTAGTCAGGATGATTCTCACAGTATTCTCGAGCTAAATCTGCAAGATAGAACTGGTGGTCCACTATTTTCTCTAATCCTTTATTACCTACAGATTTCCATAGTGTCCATAGTTTTAGGGCGTCATTTCTTCTGCCACATTGTATACTCGTAATCCCTAGGTCAAAGTCTTCATCTCCTGTTTGGTAGAGGTAGTCTGCCTCGTTAGAGAATGATTTTACCAATTGGTCTTTGTGCTTGGTTACAAGTACAGAACTGCTGAGTGGTGTTCCAAGCATTTTGTGGGCATTGAAACTAAAACTATCACTACGTTCCATACCCGCAGTAAGGTGTTTGTATTTTTCGCTAAAGATAACCGCACCGCAGTATGCTCCATCTACGTGTAGCCATAGTCTATATTTTTGGCATACGTCTGCTAGTGCATTTATATCATCAAAAGCTCCAAGTACAGTTGTACCAGCTGTAGCATTTACATAAAAGGGTGTGTGTCCTTGGGCTATGTCTTTTTGTATGCACTCTTCTAGGTGAGCAGGATTCATTCTGCCTTCATCATCATTGTTGATGTAGCGTATATTGTCTCTGCCTACGCCTGCAAAGGCAGCATTTTTTGGAGTACTGTAGTGCGATGTGTTCGATGTATACAGCGTCATTCGCTTGGTTATGCCTGCATACCTTACCGTATTGTCTTTGGCGTCGCGAGCCATAACGAGCCCCATGTAGTTACTCATACTTCCTCCTGGAGGCATAGTGCCATCTCCATCGGTATACCCTACTAGTTTACACGTTTCTTTTATTATTGCTGTTTCTATACCTGCTTGTGGTCCAGCCACTTTGTAGGTATACATACTATTGTTTAGTATTACCGCCAGAAGGTCACCAATTACTGCTTTGGGTTGTCTTCCGCCAAAGAGTTGGTTGAAGAATAACTTAGAAGCTGTACGAGGAGTATGCATGACAGCATTTTCTACTACTTTTTGCCAGTCTTCTTCCAGCATTCCCTCATCACTAAAGCCGAGGTCCAAATCAGCTATGACTGAGGAGGTAGGAAGAGGTTCCACTACGGGTTCACTTCTTTCTTTTTCTAAAAGTTTTGTTACGAGTTCGTTGAAAAATTTTAATTCAGATTGCATTATGTTGCTTCAATGTTTGACCTATTATACGGTTTAAACAAATTTTCTCATCTTTTGTGTAGAATTAGAGGGTTTTATGATGAAAACGATTCTTTTTCGATTAAAACTGCTTAGTTTTGACTAACATTTATGATTAATCAATCAAAAAGTTCAGTTCAGTTTTCTGCATTAGGAGACCTTGTAAATGCTCTTAATGATAAAAACTATGTTCTAGCGGTTGATCAAGCTCATAAGTTTGTATTTGCAGAAGATGAGTTTGAGCAGTACGCCTTTTGGAATGAGAACCATTATACCCGAAATTGTATAGCACACAATGAGTCATTTGAGCTCATTTTACTGTGCTGGCAAGCAGGTCAAAAAACAGCTAACCATTGCCATAATGGCCAGGAATGCTGGGTGAAAGTAATCTCCGGTAAATTTGAGGAAGAAATGTATGTACTAAATGAGGACACAGATAAGTTGACTTATACAGAGACCAAACATGTGTCTCAGCACGAGGTTACATCTGTAGATGACCATACGGTATTTCATACCTTAAGAAATACAAGCAGCAGTAGAGCTATGAGCCTCCATTTGTATATGAAACCAATAGAGCAGTGTAGGTATATAGATGAAGAATCTAAGGAGCTAAGGACTGCTGTAATGAATTACTACTCCGTGAATGGAGAGAAGTGCTAAAATCTAAAAGTGCTTTAAGTCAGTGGCTTGAAACGTCCATTGGGGCGTAATAATCTCATCATCTTCTAGTGTAAACCAAGGCGTTTTGTCCTCTGAAAGTGGATCGATTAATACCTGGGTTTCTTGTGCTGGCATATAACTTTGGGCGAGCATATATTTTTTGTTTCCTAAGGAATCAGAAGCCATATTTACCACAATCACCGCATGACCATAGGGTCTTCCTTTTTGCACAAATACATCGCCTATTTGCATGTCAGATATAGCTCTAGCACTTAGCTCGTCACACATTGATCCCGTATTGGCATAGGAGAATATGTATTTCATATATTTTCTGAATTTAGCGTAACTATAGTCACCGTTTGCATGTTCTCCGAAGTAGCGTGGTTTTCCGTCTGATAGGAAATTAAATTTTATTTCGTCAAACCTTTTTTGCTCAAAAAGATACTCACCTCTCAGTCGCATCACTGCATCTGCACATTGCTGTAAATCTACTGGATCTATGTCTTGGTCTATTACCGCACAGTAGATAGTTTCGTTTGCTTTAGTTCTGCCATCGTAGTACTTTACTTCGGCATCTATAGGTTTTAGTGGGAGTGTTTGCAGGTAGTGAGCAAAGGATTCGCTGGTGTTTTGTGTAGTGATGTATCCAACTGGAGCTAAAAACCGAGTATGCAAGATACTTGAGCTACTGTCTATGGCTGTATTTATGTTGTCTATAGATATAGCCTCTGGCGTGCTTTTGCCATTGTTGGTAGGTTCAGTACAGCCGAAAATAAAAAGTAAAGTGCCTAGTAGATATACATTCATATTATACTTAACACCTTGGCAGGCAATCTTAGTATTGACCGTGCTCTATTATTAGCGGTAGAGTAACAATTGTATCCTCAGTTATTACTTTTATATAATAAATACCGTTCTGTAGATGAATCACATTTATTACTTCAGATGTATTCCCGTAGCTTAATGATTGGCCCAAATGATTGAATAATATATAGTTGTAGTCTATCAAACTATTTATTCTCACGGAGTTGTTTGCAGGGTTTGGTGCTAAGGCAATAAGCGTTTGCCTGAGGTGTGCTGTATAAGCAGTTCTCGGGTAATTAATACACTCAGATGTATCCCTGCAACTGTTTTCGGTTGTTTCTACTGCGTAATCTCCAGATACAGATGGTCTATACATATCCATTGTAGCATTAGCAATTGGCGAGTTTGCATCATTGCAATCTAGCCATTGGTAACTAAGCCCTGGTATATCCACTTCTAGGTTTTCTCCGTTTTTGGAAACAATTGGGTTGTTTTCGGTTATGGTCACATTTAGCATAAGTGTGCTATCGCAACCGGCACTATTGACGAGCACATCTGTATATATGCCTGAAGTATTTAGGAGTATTCCGCCAGGTGACGTAAATGGTTCGCACACATCATAGGTAAGAGAAGAAGAAGTTGCAGAATTTACCGTAAGTACATACGTTATTGTACTATCACAACTGTTACTATTCAAAAGCTGTTCAGTATATCTACCGGAAGTAAACCATAAACTGTTCCCGCTTTCAGAAGTAAAACTATCACATGCATTGGTAATAATAGTGGAGTCTGTTGCTGCATGGATTAATAGATGTAGCGTAACAATACTATCGCATCCCGCTGCGTTCATTAAGATTTCTCGGTATGAACCACTGTTGAAGTAGCGATTGTTTGCTGTGCTGGTATACATTGCACATGCTGTATCACTAATGGTTGTGTTCACACTATCCTTTATGGTAAGGTTAATGACTACAACACTATCGCATCCTATCACCGAATTCATAGCGTCTGTATATGTACCACTGGTATTCCATGTTTTACCGGAAGGGGAGGTGTAGCTATAGCATTCCACTATGTTTTGTGTATCTAAGGTGCTATTTCCTATGGTGAGAAATGTCTGTACTATGCTGTCGCATCCGCCTTGATTGGTAAAAGTTTCGCTGTATATACGTGTGCTGTTATACAGTGTGCCTTGGGTGCTTCTAAAACTATCACATGCTTGTATGGTATCTCGTAAAAATGACAACCCTTTTATGGTTACATTAATTGTTAGAATGGAATCACACCCAAGATGATTAGTGAGGGATTCAGTATAAGTGCCACTATTAGCCACAAACGTTCCTCCTGGTGTACTGTAGTTACCACAAGCTTCTACGTTCAAAATAGTATCACTGTTGGGTGCTGCGGTAATGTTAACACCGGTTACCCAATTGGATGATGAACCAGATAGTCCAAAATTGGTAAGTGTACCGTTGTTCGTACCACTAGAATTATCTATAAGTGTAGTCACAGTGGAGTTGCTGCCATTGGCAGTACCTTCATTGCATCTGTAGTAGGCTGCCAGCCCTGTTTGGCTAGAGCAAATTTCTTCATCTTTTATGGCAGCTATTTGTGTTGCTGTTTTAGCGAAATTCCATACCCGAACCTCATCTATATCGCCTTCCCATTGTCTTGCGTTATCTATTCTTCTACCTATTCTCATTGTACCCGTTGAAGTATTTACTGGTGTAGTAATGTTTCCAGCAGTGTCTAGCGTGCCATCTACATAAAGGCTTATTTTATTGGTAGCGGTAGGGTTGTATACACAGGCTACATGGTGCCAGTTTCCGTCGTTTACTGCTATTGTTCCAGATAGACCACTTCCGCCTACTTCTACTCGTATGGCATTGCTCCACAGCACATTAAAGGTAAATCTGCCGCCAGTTACGAAGTTTCCCA
>CAWVTO010000018.1:0-16499 GCA_963932895.1 uncultured bacterium | reverse complement strand
AGTAATAGCCTAAGTGGTGGTGAAGCACAGCGTATTAAGTTGGCAACCTTCTTGGGTAAATCTCAGAATAAAGACAAAGTACTTTTCATCTTTGATGAGCCTACTACGGGTCTTCATTTTCACGATATTAAGAAATTACTCAAGTCTTTCAATGCCTTGGTAGACAAGGGGCACAGCATAGTAGTAATAGAGCACAATCTAGATGTTGTGAAGTGTGCAGACTGGGTCATAGATCTAGGGCCAGAAGGAGGAGATAGAGGCGGTGAACTAATGTTTGCTGGTACGCCAGAAGATATGGTGAAAGCTCCTGCTCTAAAGAAATCTGTTACAGCTCAGTTTCTAAAGGATAAGATGTAGGAGAGTATTTACTTCTCCTCGTCAAACCATAGCGTGTAGAACTTGCGGCCGTTTTCGTCTTCGCCACGTTCTATTTTATTGCGGTCCCCGTGTACATATACAGAGAAGTTCTTATCCAGTTTTATTACACTTTTAAAAACGCCTTTCTTCTTGTTTACGGCCGTTTCATTTAGATTAAAATTTTCTGGTATA
The DNA here is from genome assembly GCA_963932895.1 of uncultured bacterium. Taxonomy (GTDB): domain Bacteria; phylum Bacteroidota; class Bacteroidia; order NS11-12g; family UBA9320; genus UBA9320. The sequence goes on along the minus strand of CAWVTO010000018.1, from coordinate 15,950 downwards.
CTCACTGCACGCTCTCGTTGATACGAAGTACTAAAGTCCTGGAAATTATCTACGATATCCGGTTGTTGTAGCACTACATTGGCAAATTCAGATAAATCAAACTGCTCTTGCTCTTTAAAATAGTCTGCGGACTTGTTGAGCATTTCTGCTTGATCGGCCTTATCTGCTGCAAACTCCTTTGGTAATTCCTTTGTGATAAAGTCTTTTGCGATTTTCATCACCGTTTCTGTCTGGTAATAAGCATCTTCACGCTGTTTCACGTGTAGGAAGTGGTCAAACCAAAACTTGGCATCTCCCCCTTTATTGGTATTGTCTATCACACTTACGGTATATCCTTTTTCCTTTTCTGTATTGAAAATAATAGCCCCTTTATCCAGTTTTTTGATGTGTATGCCTTCTTGGCTATTTACTGTGAAATTTCCGTCGTTATTCTGTATGTCTAGGAACGTGTCTTTTACCTCAGATTTGAATAAACCAATGGCATCTACAGGTTCTCCATCTAACAGTACATCTTTGATAAGTGCTACATAAAACTCGCCCCCTTTTATCTTGGGATGATTTCCCTGCTCGTAGAGGTGTTTCGCCATACTCTTCGAGTGAGCTACTATATCCTCGGGGTTGGTAAATATGGCTTCCGCATAGGCAAAAACCTCATTGAGATTGATATGCGACTCATGATGAAATCGATAGTATTCGTTTTCTTTGAAAGAAGATAGGAAGTAGGTGAGGAGGTCTTCCTCTACCTCATCACTGTATTCTAACTTGGTATTTCCTAAGGTAAGTAGTTCTTCATTAAATGAATTTCCCACGAAGTGAAGGACTACATCCTGTATTTTAGTATCTGAGTATGCGAGCATTGGTGCAAGTTTAAAACCAAAGTAGCCTGCATTTCAAGTAAAAAGGTAGTTGGTGAATAACTTACGCTATCAGGTAGGGTAAGTTATTCGGTGTAAGCTCTAAATCGAAGCACTTGCTTTTGGGGCAGCATCAAGGATATCTTGATTTACGCCTTCTGCAAATTCTTCAAAATTCTTGTTAAACAATCCGGCTAGGTGATTTGCCTTTGTATCGTACGCAGTTTTGTCTGTCCATGTATTGCGTGGATTTAATAGTTCTGTAGGCACGCCTGGCACTTGGGTAGGCATGGCTACACCAAAAATGGGGTGATTTTCAAAGGAAGCATTGTCTAGCTTGCCGTCTAAAGCAGCATTGAGCATAGCTCTAGTATACTTTAGTTTCATACGGCTACCGGTACCGTAGGCACCACCGCTCCAGCCTGTATTGATTAGCCATACGTTTACATTGTTTTCTGTCATTTTATTGCCTAACATCTCTGCGTAGCGTCCTGGGTGCAATGGAATGAAAGCAGCACCAAAGCACGCTGAGAATGTAGCTTGTGGCTCTGTTACACCTTCTTCTGTACCCGCTACTTTAGCGGTATATCCACTAATAAAGTGGTATCCGGCTTGGCCTGGAGTGAGTTTAGATATAGGAGGGAGGACTCCAAAAGCATCGGCAGTAAGGAAAAATATATTTTTGGGCTGTGGACCTACACTTGGTACAGCTATGTTGTCTATGTTGGTGATAGGGTAAGCACAACGGGTGTTTTGCGTTACACTCACATCATCGTAGTTTACTACGTCAGAATTTGGGAAGAAACGCACATTTTCTACGAGAGCACCTCTCGTGATGGCTTTCCAAATAGTCGGTTCATTTTCTTCAGAGAGATTAATCGTTTTAGCGTAGCATCCTCCTTCAAAATTGAAGATACCATTGTCGCTCCAACCGTGTTCGTCGTCGCCTATAAGTTTACGCTCTGGGTCAGCAGATAGGGTGGTCTTTCCTGTACCGGATAGGCCAAAGAATACGGCACTATCTCCGTTCTTACCAATGTTTGCAGAGCAATGCATACTCAGTACGTTGTGATCTACAGGTAGCGTAAAGTTGAGTACGGTGAAAATTCCTTTTTTGATTTCTCCCGTATATCCGCTACCACCTATGATGTATATTTTCTTGGTAAAGTTGATGATGGAAAAATTTTCTTGACGCGTACCGTCTCTATCTGGTACAGCCACAAAACTAGGAGCGGCAAGAATTACCCAATCCGGATCAATATCGTTTATTTCATGTTCATCTGGGCGAATAAACATGTGGTGTACGAATAGGTTTTGGTAAGCAGTTTCGTTTACTACTCTAACATTTAAGCTATACTCTGGGTCTGCACATGCATAAGCATCACGCACAAATATTTCTTTGTTTTCGTAGTGATTTATAACCCGTTCCAATAAGGCATCAAATTTATCAGCATCAAATTTTTGGTTGATATCTCCCCACCATACTTCGTCTGTGGTGGTACCATCTGCAACTGTAAATTTATCTTTTGGTGAGCGACCGGTGAATTTACCGGTATCTCCCGCAAGAGCTCCTGTACTTGTTATTTTTCCTTCTCCTCGTGCTACAGCAGATGATAGGAGTTGGTCTAGTGTTAGATTCTTATTAACTTTTGCAGCTAAATTAAAAACGCGGTCAGTGATAGGATGGGACTTCATTACATTAAAATTATGAAACAAATGTAGGTGGGATGCCCAACTTAGTTATTCGTTTCACCGTCATAATGAGCTATATTTAGCTGATTTAAAACAGTTAAATATAGTGAGGTACTAGTAGTAAAAAATACTATAAGTACTTAATGGTGTGTACATTAGATATTTGCGATTTACTTAGTGTAATAATGACACTAAGTAAGCTTGAGGCTCTTCTACTTTTCCACGTTTTTTACATAGTTGTTTTCTTTGCATTGTAACCTTCTTTGATCAGCACTTTGACTACTTGGTCAGCTTTATCTCCTTGTATGATAAATGTTTTGCGGTCTACAGAACCACCAACGCCGCATTGTTGTTTTACTTTTTTGCAGAGTGCCTCAAGGGTTTGTGGGTTGCCTTGGTAGCCTTCTACTACGGTCACGGTCTTACCACCACGGCCTTTTTTCTCTTTGCGTACGCTTAGTTTTTGTGCATTTGCAGGGAGATTCGCTGTTGACTCTTCCTTTTTGCCATCATCATCCGATAGCACTTTAAAACCAGTGTCTTCATTTTGACTTGTGAAAAAGTTAGACAGGTCAAGCTTTTGCATTTTCTTTTTTGTCATTTAGGTACTATTGTTTTAAGGTTTTTGGGGTAAACAACTATGTGTTTCTTGTTTCTCAATAGTACAGGTTCTCCGTCTATATGCCAAAAGTCACCACTGCCTTTTACATCTATCTCAGATGCTTTATAGTAGGTGATGAGGTTATTGTCTTCTTGTTTTTTGCTACGCAAAAAAGTGATAAGCGTTAAAACCTCGTACCATTTAGGTTTTCGCATTATAGCAATATCCAAGAAGCCATCTTGTATGTCTGCGGCACTCGCTATTTCAAAGTTGTTTCCCCATTGGGCACCATTCGCTATACTTAGGCTAAAAAATGGGAGGGAGGTTTGCTTACCGTCCAGGGTTAATGTTACTTCCTGCTCCTCACGGCCGCCAAAGGATTCCCATATCGTCTTGGCGTAGCCTTTTAATCCTCTAATTCCTTCTGCACCAAACTTATGGGCTACTTCTGCCTCAAATCCTGCTCCAGCTACATTAATAAAAAAGACGTCATCTATTTGTGCAGTATCTATATGTATTTGCTTGCCATGCAGCAGTGTTTCTATAGCCCTATTCAGGTTTCTAGAGATACCGAGAAATCGAGCTAGTCCGTCACCAGAGCCTTTTGGGATTACAGCAAGAGTTTTGCCCTGTTTCGTGCAGATTTTTGCAACGGTATTTACCGTACCATCTCCACCTATAGCTACTAATGTATCATACGGCGTTACATCTGCGGCTTCTACCTTTCGTATATCGATAAAGGTATAGTCTACAGACTGAGGCATCAGCTCTGTTATCTTGTCTACAACAGAAGGCTCAAAACGTTTGCCTGCTTTCTTATTGTAAACAAAGAGAATTTTCACAAAAACTTATTTTCTGGCTATAGCTCTTTTGGCAGCAGCTACAACATCTTTAATACCAAGGCCATATTTTTCAAGAAGCTCCATAGGCGTGCCACTCTCACCAAAACTGTCGTTCACAGCAACCATCTCCACTGGGAGAGGAGTATGGCGAGCAAGCAGTTGGCAAATACTATCTCCTAAGCCACCATTCATCTGGTGCTCTTCAGCAGTTACAGCACATTTCGTATTGGCTACTGCATCTAGTATTGCTTTGTTATCGAGTGGTTTTATGGTATGAATGTTTATTACCTCTGCAGAGATTCCTTCTTCTGCCAATGCTTTAGCAGCTTCTAGTGAGTTCCATACCAGGTGACCTGTAGCAAATATGGTAACATCTGTACCTTTTCGCATGTGTAGAGCTTTGCCTATCTCAAATTTGCCTTCTTCTGTAAAGATTGGCCATTTTGGTCTACCAAACCTGAGGTATACAGGACCTTTGTGTTCTGCTATGGCTATTGTTGCCGCCTTGGTTTGGTTATAGTCACAGGGGTTTATTACCGTCATGCCCGGTAGCATTTTCATAAGACCAATGTCCTCTAGAATTTGGTGTGTAGCACCATCTTCTCCAAGGGTAAGACCCGCATGAGAAGCACATATCTTTACGTTCTTATCTGAATATGCCACAGATTGACGTATTTGGTCATATACTCTACCCGTAGAGAAATTAGCAAATGTACCAGTGAAGGGTATTTTACCTGCTGTAGCCAGTCCGGCAGCCATACTTATCATATTGGCTTCTGCTATCCCCATCTGGAAAAATCTATCTGGAAACTCATCCTGAAACTTGTTCATTTTAAGCGAACCAGTAAGGTCAGCACATAGTCCAACTACGTTTTTGTTTTTTAGTCCCAGTTCGTATAGACCGTCTCCAAATCCTGATCGTGTATCTTTTTTCTCCATTTTGGTAAGGTTGTAATTTATGTGATTGTGCTGTTACTTATTTGATGTTAATGTGTTTTATTTCACCAGATTTTATGGTAAAAGGCATATTCTTTGTACTCAATGTTTCCTTGGTATTACTCGCTCTATAGATGAGGAAGTAATCGCCAGGTTGAAGTACCGTTATATTTGAATTGAGCTTGAGATCAAGGTTTTTGACTAACCCCATTTCTCCTTTGTGTTTTCTGAAAATACCCATCTCAAAGCTATTTCGGGTCACTATGTTGAGTTTTCCTGGTTGCTGCACTTGTAGGGTTGTTATCCTGTTTTGAGCAACCATTACATTCTCTTGTGTAATGCGGGGCAGGGTAAGTAGTTCTATTTTGTAAGTACCTGTGATGTACTTCTGCGTATTGTTGAAGTCTTGTACATTCAGGATAGCATTCGTTTTTTTATCAATAATAAGAGCTTGCAGATTCTTGTAGTTTGTGATTCCATCTATCTTTAGGTTCAAGTATCCTTGGGGAGCATCTAGAGCAATGGTATTGTGCTTACCAGCGGTTAGTGCTATATTGCTTTTTGTGACAGGGGGGATGGTATGTACTTTTACATCGTACAAGTAAGTTGGGTCCAAGTATATGGTGTCTGGATTTCCTCTGTAATTGAGCGTATGGATGTAGTTGTTTAGCACCTTACCCGTATTGCTCTCGGTGAAGGTCATGTTTACATCTGTCTCCGTAGGTCTACCATACGTATCCAACAGATTAATTTGAGCACTGGTATTATTTATTGCTTGACTTATAACAACGTTTAGTACATTTTCAAAGTCAGCCTCAGTCTCTGCTTCAAAATACCTTCCTACACATTCAAATTGCGTTTTAAAGTCTACACTTAGGCCCAATCCTATTACAAATGGCCTTAGTACAACACCTTGTTTTTGTAAGGCTAGGGATACTGCACACGGGTCTCCGTCGCATTCTTCTAAACCATCTGTTATTAGAATAATGATATTTCTAACACCAGGAGCTTTTGGGAAGTCGTAGGCCGCTTGCTGCAAGGAATACGCTATGAGGGTGGTTCCTTTTGGTCGCAGGTCACGTATGTTGTCTTTAATGGCTTGATGGTTTCCTCTGCTGAAAGGTACTTCTAGCTTGGTGTCTTTACAATTGCGTTCTGTTTTTTGACTTTGATGTCCGTATACACGAAGGGCCAGTTCCAGCTCGTCTTTGTACTGCAGACTGTCTACCAATCTAGATAGAAGACGTTTTGCAACCGTAATTCTATTGTCTGTACCCATTTTGGCATACATACTCCCACTACCATCCAACACAAACAGGATGCGTGTTTTGGGCTGTTGGGCATAGGTATTTACTGCTACGAGTAGTAGTATAGCTAATACTGCTATTTTTTTTAGTTGTGCCATGTACCTAGTGAAGTTCAAAAACCGTACTATATTATTAATAGTCTCCTATGCTAGAAGGATTTTGAGCCAAGGCATCGGCAAGTTGATCATCATTAGGTGGAACTCCGTGCCACTTATGGCTTCCCATCATGAAGTCGACTCCATTGCCCATTTCTGTATTCATAAGTATACAAATAGGCTTGCCGTTTCCACTTAGTACAGCTGCTTTGCTCAATGTGTCTTGTACATCTTCTACGTCATTTCCTTCCATAGAGATTACGTTCCAGTTAAATGCTTCAAACTTGGATCTAAGCTCTGTAAAGCCCATTATGTCTTTGGTATCTCCATCAATTTGGCGACCATTCACATCTACTGTGGCTATTAGGTTATCAATTTTATTATGAGCGGCATACATTACGGCTTCCCATATTTGGCCTTCTTGTAGTTCTCCATCTCCCATAAGTACGTATACCAATTTGTCCTCTTTGTTGAGTTTTTTGGCTTGTGCAATACCGCAGGCTACAGATAAACCTTGGCCTAGTGAACCGGAAGCAATTCGAACACCGGGTAAACCTTCGTGCGTGGTTGGGTGACCTTGTAGTCGTGTGTTTAGCTTGCGAAATGTAGCTAATTCAGATACCGGAAAGTAACCGCTATGTGCCAACACACTATAATATACCGGAGAAATATGCCCATTCGAAAGTATGAATACATCCTCATCGGTAGCGTCCATATTAAAATTAGATGGATTATGTCTTAGTACGTTTTGGTATAATACGGTAAGAAATTCCGTACATCCAAGCGAGCCACCTGGGTGACCAGATTGAACTCCGTGTACCATTCTTACTATATCTCTACGTGTTTGTGCAACGTATTCGTTCAGTTCAGCAATTGGTTTTGTCATTATATTGTGAACAAAGGTGGGTTATATTCAAGTTTTATAAAATCTTTGTGGACATTTCTTGGAAAAGTAACGTGGCTAGAGATATAATAGAACTAAGTATACCCATCATTGAGTACGATGCTCATAAGGAAGATTTGCAAACTTTTTTTAAAAGTAGAGTAACTTCTAAGTATGACGATATAAACGTTATAAAGACACTAAGAAAGTCTTTAGACGCTAGAAAATCGAATATGAAGTACAACCTGCGTTTGGAAATTTTCACAGGAAAGGATACTCCAGATGAGCTCAAAGAACCATTATATGACAAGCTAGACGAACGCCATACCGTTCATATTATTGGTTTTGGCCCGGCGGGCATATTTGCGGCTTTACACTGTTTGAGCGTAGGGATAAAGCCTATTGTGATAGAACGAGGAAAGGCAGTAAAAGAGCGTCGTAGGGATGTAGCTAAGCTAAATCGGTCTGGAGAGATGAATACGGAATCCAACTACTGCTATGGTGAGGGAGGTGCAGGAACATTCTCGGATGGTAAGTTGTACACACGATCCATGAAGCGAGGTAAAATTCAAGAAATATTGGAATTGTTTGTCTTGCACGGAGCAGATGAAAATATCCTGTCTGAAGCACACCCGCACATTGGTACAAACAAGTTGCCACAGATTATCGAAAAACTTAGAGAGACTATTCTAGAAAAAGGGGGAGAAGTGCGTTTTGAGAGTAAATTGACGGATATAGCCTATCAGAATGATACGGTTAAACAGGTTTCGGTCAATGGAGAATGGGAAAATTGCCAGCATGTAATTTTAGCCACGGGTCATTCTGCCAGAGATATCTATGAGTTGCTGCACAAAAAAGAAATTGCTATAGAAGCAAAGCCCTTTGCTATGGGTTTTAGGATAGAACATCCTCAAGAACTTATCAATACCATACAGTACCACAACGAGCGAAACGCGAGCATACTGCCACCAGCCAGTTATAGCCTAGTCACACAGGTGAGAGGCAAAGGTGTATTCTCGTTTTGTATGTGCCCAGGTGGTATCATAGCACCAGCGGCTACGGCTGATGGAGAAGTGGTTGTAAACGGATGGAGTCCGAGTAAGCGAAATGGCGGATATGCCAATAGTGGTTGGGTAACGGAGATAGGAGAAGAAGAATGGAAAGAATACCAGCACTATGGCCCTTTAGCTGGACTCGAATTTCAAAAAGCAATAGAACAAAAAGCCTATACTATGGGTGGTGGGGCATTTAAGGTGCCTGCACAAACACTAAATGACCTGTTAGCCGATAGGAAAAGCACTGAAATGACAAGCAGTAGCTATAATCCGGGTATGACGGGTGTAAACCTCAATGAACTCTACCCAAAACCAATATCCTATAGACTACGAGAAGGATTGCGAGAAATGACCAAGAAACTAAAAGGATTTGATCATAAAAATGCAATGGTAACAGCACCCGAAAGCAGAACAAGTTCTCCGGTTCGTATCCCCAGAACCAAAGATATGAATCATACCGAGCTCATTAATCTATATCCATGTGGTGAGGGAGCAGGTTTTGCAGGAGGAATAATAAGTGCTGCCTTAGATGGAGTACGATCGGTAAAGGCTATAAAGTTAAAGATTGCTTCTGTTGAAACGGATGTATAGCTAGGGTAACCCGGTATTATCTTTACAGAAGAGCCATTTACTAAACGAGTGATTTTTTTAGGCTGAGACTAGCTCACTAGACTGGCTTAGTGCTTTTCTTACCATATCCAACGCAGTATACGCCGTTCTCTCTATGATCTGAAGCCGTGTACCGTGAAACTCACAACGCTTTATTTCTACTGTGCTATCTGGCTTTGCTAAGCCAATAAATACAAGACCTACAGGCTTTTCGCCTGTTCCACCGCCAGGACCTGCTATGCCTGTAGTAGCTATACAATAGTCTACTTCCAGCTTTTTCTGTGCATTGATAGCCATCATTTCGCAAACCTCTTCGCTTACTGCACCAACGCTATTGAGCAAGTCTTGGTCTATATCTGCCATGGCAACTTTGGTTTCATAAGCATAGGTGAGCAAACTGCCTTTGAAATAGGCAGAACTGCCCGATACGGCAGTAATACTATGTGCCACATAGCCACCAGAGCACGACTCGATAGTCCCAATGGATTGTTTGCTTGTTTTGAGCATGTCGCCTACGATTTCCGATAGGTTTCTATCGCCATCAAACCATACATTCCCGATTACGGCTTTAATAGCATCAAATGCGGTATCAATATCTTTTTTAAGCTCGCTAGAAGAAAGGGCAGTAGATTTAGCACTAAGTCTTAGTCTCACCAGATTGAGGTGTGGTAAATACGCTAGTTTTACGTGAGGAGGTAGGTTGTCCTCTACACTTTCTATGGCCACAGATAAGTGAGACTCCGGAACGCCTACAACCGTAATGGTGTGGTGTTCTATGGTATAATTGTCTCCCGTAGCATTTAGCTTCGCAAAAACAACTTCTTCCATCATGGCCTTCATCTCATACGGTACACCTGGCATGCTCACGTATATCTTGCCTTTTTGCTCAAAGTACATCCCTGGTGCAGTTCCTTTTGTATTGAGAATTACTTCACAATTATCCGGTACTAGAGCCTGGTCCACGTTTATTTGCAATACCTCACGTCCTCTGCGGTGAAAGATATTTTTGATATTTTCTAATGCTCCGTGGTTTGGAACAAGTTTAGCCCCGAAATAATCGGCAAGCACTTTTTTGGTAATATCGTCTTTGGTAGGACCGAGGCCGCCGGTTATCAATATTACGTCTGCACGAGATTCTGCAGCTTTCAGAGCATTTATGATACTCTCTTTCTTATCGTTTATAGAGGAGATCTGTATCACCTCTACACCATACGCATTGAGGTGTTCGCCCAACCACGCAGAGTTTGTGTCCACAGTTTGGCCTATAAGTATCTCATCTCCTATAGTTATTATTTCTGCTAGCATTTTTGGGTAGTTACTTTTTGCATGATTGTGGTCTTACTATTTAACGATAATATAGCACAAAGATAAGTATCTAACGTACAATAGATTATTAGAGGTATCATACTTTTATCACATAAAAAATGGAAGTAATATCCATCACAAATAAAAAGTATATGGATATTGAGGTGTTTAAAATTATTTTCGCACCAAATTATACAACACCATGAGAGAAGCAAAAGCTAATTTAGCTATCAATAATTTACTAAAAGACGTTACCAAAAAGTTTGAAGGAGACAAGGTGGTAGCCCAATTGGCAGAGATAAGAACGATGGCTCTAGAGGAAGAGGACCCCACAATAGTGAAAATATGTAGACTTGCTAGTGAGTACATCACTGAGAACAAAAACTTCGACCTGGGTTATGCAGCTGAAGAGGAGATTGGTGATATGACAGACATGCAGTACTTACTTGAGCTTATGCTCAAAGTAGATAGGCAAGCAAATCGAGAAGAAATTCAAGAAATAAGAGACCGAATAAAAAAAGAGCTTAGCTAAGCTCTTTTTTTATGTCCTTTTCTTGTGTAAGGATAAAAATCGTTGCTCGTTTTGAATACGAGCAATGCAAGACAAAAGAATCTATTGATATGAAAAAACTAGTACTGGCTACCATTTTATTTAACTCCTTCGGGGTCTTTCACAGAGGACTCCGAAGATCCCGTGTCAAGGTAAATGGGTGTTGGTAGAAGATTTCACTAAATTTGAATATTCTTCTGCCGCTTACTATGAGCTAGAAGTACCCAATAAATGGATAATAGATTATCGAGAACTTTACATATAACAAGTCTTTGGAGTCTCGTGCCGAAGACCCCAAAGGAGTTGAATGGTACTAGAATAGACTTGGGTGACGGGTAGTGTAGTAAACGTGTGGATGGGGAGTTTTTTGGAAGTTAAATAACTGATAATCAGTGTTATTTTGGCTATCAAAAACAAAATAGTAGTGTATGGTTGCATTCTTTTACATAATTTTGGATCATGAAAACGACTAAAAATGGAACACTATAACCCCACGTGTAGTAAATGTGTGGATGGCGGTAAAGCAGTAAAAAATGGTAAAACGAAGAATGAAAAGCAACGCTACAAATGCAAGTGTTGTGGAAAGAGTTTTATTAATTCATATACGTACAAAGCCTATCAACCAACAATAGATGATTGGATAATAGCATTAGTAAAGGAGAGTGCTGGCATACGCAGTATCGCTCGACTTTTAGACATCTCACCTAAGACTGTAATCTCCAAAATAGTGAAGATTAGCAGTCGCATAAAGAAACCGTTGATACCGCTTGGTGCAAAGTTTGAAGTGGATGAACTCTGGACGTATATTGGAAAGAAGACCAAAAGGAGATATATCTGTTATTCGTTGAGTAGAGACACCAAGGATGTTCTAGGGTTTTCTGTTGGTACCCGAAGTAAAAAGCACTTGAGAAAGGTTACAGACTCCTTAGTCTTAGCAAAAGCAAAGACCATATATACGGATCGGCTCAAGGAATATGGGAATATCATTCCCAAGAGCATGCATAAGACAACTAAGTATGGAACGAATCACATAGAACGCATGAACACCACACTCCGATGTCATATGAAAAGGTTGAATAGAAAAACCATAGCCTACAGCAAGCGTTTGACAATGCTAAATGCCTGTTTGACCCTATATTTTTGGGGATAAAAAAGAGAGTATAGGACAATAACCAAAGCAAATGAGCAATATTTTTTTTATTTCCAATTTCTGTTGTAGTACCTAAATTCGCAGCCACAATGACAACTGATCAGTACAACAACATAAAAGGCCGCACAGCAAAACTGGCGGAATATCTTTGACTTAGCCAAAAACCTAGCTCTCATTCACGAAGAGGAGCAACAAACACACGATCCTGTTTTTTGGGATAACCCCAAAAAAGCAGAGGCTCATCTGCGAAGTATCAAAAAAAAGAAAATATGGACAGACGCTTGGGCTGCCGTAAATGATGGGGTAGAGGAAGTAGAGGTGCTTCTTGAGTTTAAAGAAATGGGAGAGGACGTAGATGCAGAGATAGAAACAAAGTACCTAGAAACCCTTGCTAAACTCGAAGACCTAGAGTTTAAAAATATGCTCAGTGGTCAAGAAGACCAGCTCGATGCTATACTGGAGATCAATGCAGGAGCAGGCGGTACAGAGAGCAATGACTGGGCTAGTATGCTCAGCCGTATGTACATTATGTGGGCTCAGAACAATGGTTTTAAGACAGAAGTACTTGAACAAGTAGATGGCGATGTAGCCGGTATCAAGTCTATCAGTATTCAGATAAGTGGCGACTTTGCCTTTGGATACCTCAAAGGAGACAATGGTGTGCACCGTTTGGTGCGGATAAGCCCTTTTGATAGCAGTGCACGTAGGCATACCAGTTTTGCATCTGCCTACATCTATCCTGTGGTAGATGATAGTATAGAGATAGAACTCAACTGGGGAGAGATAGACATGCAAACCTCAAGAAGTGGGGGTGCCGGTGGTCAGAATGTAAATAAGGTAGAAACCAAGGTACAGTTGACACACAAACCCTCTGGCATAATGGTAGTTTGCTCGCAAGCACGCTCGCAGCTTGCCAATAAAGAGGAAGCAATGAAAATGCTAAAGTCTCAGTTGTATGACGTAGAACTACGCAAGCAGACCGATGCTCGTGCGGAGATAGAAAACGGCAAGATGAAGATAGAATGGGGTAGTCAGATACGCAACTATGTAATGCATCCGTACAAGCTGGTAAAAGACGTACGAACGGGTGAAGAGACCAGTAATGTACAAGCCGTAATGGACGGTGAATTGGAACCCTTCATGAAAGCATTCCTGCTGGGGCAGAAGAAATAAAATAAGAATAAAGCGTATGCCAAGAGCTTTGTTTTTAGTACCCAACTCTAGTTCTAAGCTATAACAGATTGCATAAAAAAAAGGGGTTCATTGTATTGCACAATGAACCCCTTTCTAGCGTATGTTTCTTTGTTATTTTAAGATACTCATTAACTGGTCTAATTTTGGTGTTAAGATGATTTCAATGCGTCTGTTCTCGGCATAGTCTTCTTTGGTATCTCCCGTATTTATAGGAATATACTTGCTGCGTCCACTCGGTATTATTTTTTTAGGGTTCATTTTGCCTTCTGTGGTGAGGTATCGTACTACAGATGTAGCTCGCAGTACACTGAGGTCCCAATTGTCTTTTATAGTAGCAGAGTTCATGGCTTGGTTGTCGGTGTGTCCTTCTACCATTATATCAAAGTCTTCTAGGTCTTTCAGGCTTTCAGCTACTTTGAGTAGTGCTGTTTTACCTTTCCAGTCTATATCTGTTTTACCAGAAGCAAATAAGAGGCTATTGTCCAGCGATACATAAATTTTACCGTCTTTTTCTACTACACTAATGCCACTGTTTTTATATCCGATGAGTGAAGCTGTAAGTTTGTCTTTGAGGTCTTTTACAGCCTTTTCATTTGCGGCTAGTTTGGCCTCCAGTTCGTTTACTTTGATTTCTCTATCCTTGAGGTCGGCTGCTACAGCATTCAATTCCTTTTTTAGTGTAGCTGCTTCGGCTTCTTGTTTTTCTAGTTTTGCCTCTTTCGCAAACAGCTCGCCTTTCTTTTGCTCCAGTTGTTTGTCTAGTCGCTCTAGCTCATAACGAAGGTCTTTCTTTGTATTCTCATTGCTATTTACAAGGTTTTTGTAATTTTTATTGAGTATCTCGTAGCTTGCTTGTGTCTTTTCAAATGCTCTTTTTTGCTCTTCGCATTTTTGTCTAGCATTAGCATACTCCGCTTCCACAGACGCATACTTGGTTTTGAGTTGTGCCATGGCAGTATCCCCAAATTCTTTCATTGTTTTCATCTCATCAAAGTCACTTTGCAGGTTGTCATAAGAAACCTGAAGTTCTTCGAGTTTGCGTGCGGGTACACAAGCCATAGTGAGAGAAAGAAGTGCGATGAGTGTGATATAACTAAGTCGTTTCATTTTTTTTATGTGTTGTTACCTGCAATTTTAGGTGACAGCGTTCAGAGGAGAAGCCTAATCATGATAACATATTAACACCTGCAAGCCTCAGATTTCAAATATGTAGACGTTTTCTTGTTGTTGGGCTACAGTTTTGCAAAGCCTACAATGGAATACTCAAGTGTAAAACCACAAAGCAGCTCCGTCTAATGAAAAGAGCAATGAAGTGCTAAGAGAGGAAAGAAGACAACGCCATCGGGAGATAAGCGGACGAACTATAGCTGTTTTGCTTCGCTTTTAACGGAGTGTTTTTTTTGTCAACCGCTTGATCGTGTGCATTCCTCGGTTTTTAATGCCACTGCTGCCTGTTGGCAGAATACGCTGGATAGCGTCTATTAGCTCAGGAATTAGATCCGTATATCTGTTAGCTATTCGCTCGCATACTGTCATGCTAAATGCTTTGATAGCTATAGCTTCTTTGGGATCGAGCATGTAAGACATACATGCTTCATAGAGTTCTCCTTCTATTTCTGGCGGAATAGGGCAGGTTTGGTATATGCGAACAACGTTGCGGCGAACGGCACCTATTTTGGTCTTATCCTGTAACTGTAGGAGTAGGGTTGTGTGATATGGAGCGATAAGCTCTGCGTGTTGCTTGCCAATATGACTCAATGCCCAACTGGTGGTTTGAGATACCCTGCTTGTACCATTTACAAAGCAATCCATTAAAGCGGCAAACAATGCTGGACTGTTTCCTACAAAATCGATGATCTCATTGATCGTCTGTTTGTTATTTGGTTTGGTGACAAGGTGATTGAGCATGGTGTTGGTCATAATAAGGCAGAAGATAGAACATACATGACACTGAATCCAAAAAATAGTACCCTTATTTTTTTAACGGTCAACTATCAAAAACCAAAAAATCTATACGCTGGTATGCATCTTATCCTCGTCTTCACTTCGTTCTATAGCCATTTCTATTAGCTTGGTGATGAGGTCTGTATAGGCTATGCCGCCTGCTTCCCAAAGTTTTGGGAACATACTTATATCCGTAAACCCAGGTAGGGTATTCACTTCGTTTACGATGATTTCCTTGTCTTTTGTTACGAATACATCTACACGAGCCATTCCCTCACAATTGAGTACCTTGTAAGTTCGCACTGCTATTTCTCTTATGCGATTTTGGGTATCTACTTCCAACTCCGCTGGTATTACCGAGACAGACCCATTGGCATCCGTATACTTGGCTTCATAGTCGTAGAAGGTGTAGTCTTCCTCATTGGTTAGTACTTCGCCTACAGGAGAAGCCTGTACGTTTGCATTGCCCATTACCGCACATTCTATTTCACGGCCTTCTATACTCTGCTCTATGAGTACCTTTCTATCGTATTGGAGTGCGTTGTCTATAGCGGCATCAAACTCTCGTTTGGTAGTCACCTTGCTTATCCCTATAGATGAACCCAAGTTGGGCGGTTTGACGTACATAGGCACACCGAGTACTTCTAATGCATGCTCGTAGGTTATTTGGTTGCGTTGAGAGCTATGATAGGCTAAGAATTTACTATTGGCTATACCAGACTCCGTGAGTAGGCGTTTGGCTATTTCCTTGTCTATACAGAGTGCAGACCCCACTATTCCTGGCCCTACAAAAGGTATGTTCATGGTCTTGAGTAGGCCTTGCAAGCTTCCGTCTTCTCCACCTGTGCCATGCACTATAGGGAATACAGCATCCAATGGAGGCATTTCTGAAAGGGTATTCATATTCACCAGAACGCCTCTTTTGCCTCCAGG
>CAWVTO010000017.1:0-17157 GCA_963932895.1 uncultured bacterium | reverse complement strand
CTCAATAGATGGGGCAGCGGAATACGCATGTGGGAAGAAAAGCCAATAATGGGCTGGGGACCAGGAACGTATACGTTTCAATATGGTCAGTTTCAGTTACCACACGAGATGACTATCATTAGTACCAATGCAGGAGAGTTGGGTGGAATACACTCAGAGTACCTGCGTCCACTAGCCGAAAGCGGCTTGCTGGGCACTCTCTTTCTCGTATTGATCGTAATAGCCGTGTTTAGCATTGCTTTCAAGCATCAACGGGTATTGAGCGGTGGTACACGTTACCTCAGTATGGCAGTCTTCCTTGGACTTGTTACCTATTTTGCACATGGTGTGCTAAACAACTATACCGAGTTTGACAAAATAGCAGTACCCTTGTATAGTTTCATGGCAGTACTTACGGCCATAGAAATCAATCTACGCCATGCTAAAAAAGATAGCCAAGAATAGACTCGGATTATTTGGGTTAGTGTTCATAGCACTATTGGTCTTGCTGTCCATATTGGGCTACCTCATTACACCAGATGCTACTCCCAAAGCCAATGACATACATCTAGAGATTGCCTTGCAGAAACCGGGTTTTTCGGTAGACATGCTTCGCAAAAGTGAAAAGAAAAAAAGAGAAAGTGTTTCTTTGTTTACCAAGCTGGTAAGCGGCGAAGAGGCCTCATATGAGCTAATTCCTGTAGCGGAAGTGCGAGGAGATAGCTTTGCCGTTTTTTCTAAAAACGGCTTGTTACTTTGGGAAGTAGCCTCAAAATCACTACTGGCTTCAGACATTTCGCATAGGACCTTTTGGCTTGGAACAGACCGCTATGGCCGCGATGTTCTTAGTAGGGTAATCATAGGAGCGAGGGTTTCACTTTTGGTTGGTTTTATGTCTGTACTTCTTACATTGCTCATAGGTACTACTTTGGGCTTGCTCAGCGGATACTTTGGCGGTTGGGTAGATAGTGTTATACTTTGGCTTATCAATGTAGTGTGGAGTCTCCCAAGCTTACTCATAGCTATAGCCATTAGCTTTGCTTTTCAAGAGAAAGGATTGTACCAAGTATTTTTAGCAATAGGTTTAAGTATGTGGGTAGAGCTTGCACGCATCGTTCGTGGTCAGGTATTGCAAATCAAAGAGATGGAGTACATTCAAGCTGCCAAGGTGTTGGGATTTGGGGATATTCGAATACTTTTTAAGCATATTTTACCCAATATCATGGCACCTATTATCGTAGTATGTGCGGCAAACTTTGCCAGTGCAATTTTGCTAGAAGCAGGTCTTAGTTTCTTAGGTCTTGGTGTACAAGCACCTATGCCGAGCTGGGGCAGTATGATTAAAGAGCACTACAACTACATTGTCTTTGATGCAGCTTATCTGGCTATTATACCAGGCGTATGCATTATGCTACTGGTTATGTCCTTCAATTTTCTGGGCAATGCTCTCAGAGATGCATTGGATGTGAATATGAAGTAGGGCTATACCACCATAGTTTGGTGAAGATTTTATCTTTGAGTAACTCTTTTTGTCAAGTGCTTATTATCGCACTATACTCACTTTTTTGTAGTAAACAGCCTCAGTTGTTCTAAACGTAAGGATATATGAACCAGCAGGATACACAGAAGAATTAAACGGAATAGTCTGCTTACCAGAAGCAAGATTACCTGTGTAGAGTACGCCTAGTTCTCTACCGTTAAGATCAGTCAATTGTATGCTTACTGCATTTGTGGTAGGGTTAGTGAACGATATGTTTGCTTTGCCAAAGGCAGGGTTTGGATGGATTTGTAGGTTGATGGAATTAGCATCTGCTCTGTCTATGCTGTTTGTGCTATTGGTTTTAAGCGTAAAATCTGCTACAAGTGGTAAGTGGTCTGAAGCCGTCAGTACATCACTAGATTGTAGACCATATTGAGTAAGCTCAGATGAAGACATTCCTGGGGTAAATAGCGAGTATGTATTGTCTAGCTCTAAGCTAGAACCGCCATAGAGTATGTAATCCAGTCTTCCTGGGCTGAAAGCACTGCTCTCTGAATACCAAGAGTAGGAGAAAGGTACGCCCGTAGTGTAAGGCTTACTGTCTATTAGGTCACTTCCATCCCAGTCTGGTGTAAAGTCTGGACCGTACGATGCTTCATCGAATATATCTCCAGAGAGCAGCGTTTGCAGTTGTGCTCCATCACCCACAAAATTCATATCGCCTACTATCATTATGAGTGCTCCTTCTTCTAATGGAATAGGACCTTTTCCCTCTTTTGCTTCTCGTACAAATTGCATGATGAGATCTACTTCTATTTGTCTTCCAGGGTCATTGGTGCAGCAAGGTGGGTGTGCTACTACGAGCAGCATGTCTTTTTCTGTATCGGGCAAGTCAATCAAAAATGCGGCATTCCCAGAGCTGCCTGCTCCTGCTATAGGCGAACTTTTGGTGATAGGATATCTGCTTATGGCATGGCAGTCTGGCTCTGCACCTGCATAGTACCATTGTTCGTCTGCCGCCGATGGCAACATGGATTCTACTTGTGCTGCTACTTGCTGCGATGTGTTGTCGTATATTTCTTGAAAACCAATGATATCGGGTTGAATTGCTTGTAATATTCTAGTGTATGAGGGAACTCTATTTGCCGTAAAAAAACCGTCTCGTTCTACGTTGTATGATAAAATACGGATATCGGATTTAGCCAGTTTGTTAAAAGAGTAACTCGGAAGGGGCAATTGTTGACCTTCTGACATGGTGTATGTGATTCCCCCGCTTCCAGATGGTGCTAGATCTCCGTTAGAAGCATT
Organism: uncultured bacterium; assembly: GCA_963932895.1. Classification (GTDB taxonomy): domain Bacteria; phylum Bacteroidota; class Bacteroidia; order NS11-12g; family UBA9320; genus UBA9320. The sequence goes on along the minus strand of CAWVTO010000017.1, from coordinate 14,390 downwards.
GTCTTTGAACAATACTTTGATAGTATTGCCTATGGTGACATCACTACCATCGGGGCTAAAGGTACGTTTAATAGCAATCTCAAATCTATCTGAAGAAGTAGTAGGAGCTGTTATCATGCCTATGTCTACGTGGCGAATACGAGCCCCATTGTATGAGCCAGATCGATCTCCAAAACTATAGGTAAGCTCAGCACCAATGCCGTTAATCGATGAGCCTGTATTGGCATTATTGTCGATATCAATATATATTGCTACGTCATTATTGTCTTGTAGATTGATTGTGTTTCCTACTTCTACCGAGAAGAACACAAAGTTTCTGTCATTATATACCTGTACTTTTCCAAAATCTACCCCAGAGCTGCCTCCATCTCCAGAAGCATCGGTATTCAGCACTGGTTGATTGTCCCAGTCTTCAAAAAATCCATCTACAAGTATGCGGCTCTGAGCATTTAAGCAGGTTGAGAATAAAAGGAGAGATATAACGGTAAGCTGTTTTAGAGTGTTGATTTGAAATGTCATTCGAATGGCAAATTTAAGGAAATACAGTGGATTCTATTCTACTTTAAAGCATTCTGAAATACAGTGTATTTAGTCCATGACCAAAGTATAGTCCAATTGATTAAGTGCTAAATAATATTGTCATGAGGGCAGTTGTTATTTTTATCATGCGTCAGCCCTAAAGATACTAGGGACTCTAAAATAGATTTTTTTATTTTACCCGATTTTTATCTCCTCTCCCAAGAATTTTGGGTCTTTACCAAAAAGGAGATCAAGAAACATCTTGGTGCGAGCTAGGTACTCCCGTATGTAGGTTTTGGCACCATATCGTTTGCTTACAGTTTTGGCATTAAAGCCTTCGGCAGTCATATCATTGGCTGCAGCTATATAGAGTGCTCGCTCATTGTGAAACTGCTGTGATATTACTAGTATATCACGCTCACCAAATACCATCTTACATCGTACAATAGAGTCTAACGTCCTGAAACCTGCGTAGTCTAAATAGATGACGGTTTCTGGGATACCTGCAGCTATTAGGTCCTCTTTCATATTGGTAGGTTCGTCATATCCTTTGCGGCTATTATCTCCGCTTATTAGTATGTATTTTATTTTGCCAGCCTTATAGAGGGCTATGGTAGCGTCTATGCGGTATTTGTAGAAAAGGTTGATGTGTCCGTTCCTAAGAAATTTTCCTGTCCCCAGTAATAGACCTACTTTTTTTGTTGGGGTATCTTTGATGCTGTTGTGTACGAGGTCTCTTGCACTGCGGTTTACCGTATAGTTAGCAAGTAATACAGCGGACAGAATGCTTATTCCAAGTAGAAAAAAACGTTTGGTCCATCTCCAAATCATAGGTCAATTTCACCTTCGTATACTCGTACTGCTGGTCCGCAGAGATATATGTTTTCAAAGGTCTTTTGTTTCTTCTCAAAGGTTACTGTGAGCGGCCCTCCCTTTGTTTGTATTTTCTGTGAAACCTTTTTTAGTGTACTTTCTTTTTCTAAGTAGTGTGCTATGGCAGCTGCCGCTACTCCTGTGCCACAACTTAGGGTTTCGTTTTCAACGCCACGCTCATATGTGCGTATATAAATTATGCCGTTACGGGCTTCAAGGTAATTGACATTTATTCCCGTTTCACTAAAGGTTTCATTATATCGAATAGCATGTGCTGCTGTTATTAGATCTAGCTCATCTATTTCTTCTGTGTAGGCAATATAGTGTGGAGATCCTGTATTTAGGATGTATCCTTCGTCTTCTACCAATACCATGTCTACATCATGCATTTGCAAGCGAACTTCTTCACCTTCTATTATGGCGGTATGTTTACCGTCATTCGAGTTGAATAGGCATTTGTCTTCTGTCCAGCCAAGATACTTTGCGTGCATTACGGCACATCTACTGCCGTTTCCGCAGAAGCTCTCTGTACCATCCGCATTATAGTACATCATATCAAAATCTACGGATTCACTTTTTTTCAGTACGATAAGACCATCTGCTCCTATGCCATACTTACGATCGCAAAGTTGAATAATTTGCTCGGTAGAGACTTCGTATATATCACTGGTAATAATAAAATCATTTCCAGTTCCTTGGTATTTATAAAATGTTATTTTTTTACTCATTGAGTACTTTTAGTAGGGTAGGGTTGGTTACTTGTATTAGGCGGTTGTGTTTAGCATTTTTCTCTAAAAAATACTGTTCGCCACTTAGTTTTAGGTACAGTCTGTTATCTAGTTCTACAAACCGGAGAGATTTGAGTTGGTCTACACCGTATAGTTTTACCTGTATGCCGTCGTATTGATAGCCTTTGTAGTTTACTACGCTTTGCCAATATTCTACCATGATGTTACGAGTCACTGTGCTTCTTAATCGGGCAGAATTGTCCTCAGCTTCTTTTTTGTTTTTCGCTTTTCTCTCTTTACGACTTAGCTTGTTACTAGATTGAACCGTCACTTCTTCCAGATTTGTAGTTATATCCAGAGCGTTTAAGGCTGCGGCATATACTGGATAAGACTTCTTGCCAAGTAGTTCATCACTATGTACAATTAGGTCAGCATCTTTGGTTATCGTTTTTCCTACTGGAGAAGAAATTTTTGCGAGTTTCGCTGGCTTTTCATTTATGTCATATCGGTTTGCTTTGTCTGCTATATCATCTTCAAAATCCAATCCTATAGATTCTTCTACCGTATCCACTTCGCTGATATTTATATCGTAGTCTTCTATAGCCTCAACTTCAGGTTCTAATTCCAATATAGGTGCAGATTCCACTCTGGCAAGAGTTTGCGTATCTACTTGTGTAGTCTCTTGTTGTATTGTTTCTGCATTTTCTAAAATAGTGTCGGGTGCGTTATCGCGTGCCACTATAAGAGGTGCTTTTTGCTCTTTTTGTGCAGTATTCTTATTTCCTTTTTGTGATATAGGTGCTAGTGTGAAAATCGCAATAGCCAGGAGAGTTATTACTGCGGCAGAAGCAAGAGCAACTCTCATTTTTGGATGCAGAGTATTTGCTTTTTTCTTGTTTACTTCGCTGGTTATGAATGACTTTAATTCCTTTTGTCTCGCTGTTTCTACCGCTTTTATTATACTTCTTTGAGTGGCTAAATCTTCTCGCAAAGAAGCGTCATTCTTTAAATCAATTTTAAATTTATCTAATGCACGACCTTGTAAATCCCCACTTAGGTAGCTATTTATTGTATGGTATGTTTCTTCGTTCACACTCACAGTAGGTCCTCTTTTTTATACTGGCTCATCACGGTGGCTTGCAGTTTTTTAAAGCATTGATATTTTTTACTTTTTACCGTATTGGCATTGGCATAGTTTAATTTTTCTGCAATTAGTTTTGTGCTCAATCCATCAAAGTAAAAGTAGGAAAGTAGCCTACGGCACGTGTCATCCATTTGCTCTACAAGTGAAACAATAATGTTCTGATCCATATCTAAATGCATCTCATCTTTACCGTGTTCTAGATGATTGGCTTCGTCTACTAGCTTAAATTTTGTACGTTTTTTTAGCTCTTTGAACCATAGATTCTTGGCAATAGCCATAATGTATGTACTGAGTTTGCTCTGTAGCAAAAAATTTGGCTTGTTGTTGTTTTTCCATACAGCAATGACTGTATCTTGGAGTATGTCATCTACGGCATTCTCGTCGCCACTGTTTTTTAGAACAAAGTTTTTTACCATCGTATAATGCTGTTTGTACAAGTACACGAGCATTTGCTCATCTCCTTGTTTCATGTTGTCTAGTACGGTATGGTCTGCTATCTTACCTATGCCAAACATTTTGTAGATGGTTAATACGCGTTAATCGATAAAGGTAAATGGCGGATAACGAAAGCATTGCTTCAGCCGTTGAATACAGGTATAGTATATGTGCAAATAGGTTGATGTAGCAAATTTAATGAATATTATCAGTCTTTATCAATACCATTTTAGTTATTCTTGGAATAAGAATTGTACATCACACAACGTATTGTAATTGAAAAAAAAACATGAATATTAAAAAAGCATTAGGAATTTTAGGTATTGCCATCCTTGGGGGTTTGGTAGCCTTGGGAGTAAATCGTTTATTTACAAGTAATGATACTCCAGCAAGTTTTACGCAGCATGAGACTGCAAAGTTTACATTAGCTGAAAAATTGGCAGATGTGCCAGATGTAGATTTCGTTTCAGTGGCAGGTGTGAGTACGCCCGCAGTAGTACACATTAAGAGTACAATGCAGAGTGCTCCTAGTCGTGGGCAAGGTCAAAACCCTTTCGAAGATTTCTTTGGACCAGATTTTAGACAACAGCAACGCGGTCCGCAGCAGAGCACTGGTTCAGGTGTTATCATTAATAAAAGTGGGTACATAGTGACCAACAATCACGTAGTAGATAATGCTACGAAAGTAGAGGTGGTGTTAGATGATAAACGCACATATGTTGCTGAAATAATGGGTGTAGACCCAGAGACAGACTTAGCTCTACTTAAGATAGAGGAAGACAATTTGCCCTATCTAAATCTAGGAAATAGTGATGAACTACAAGTAGGAGAGTGGGTGGTTGCCGTGGGTAATCCGTTTAATCTTACAAGTACAGTCACCGCTGGTATAGTGAGTGCCAAAGGAAGGAGTATCAATCTGTTGCGTCAGCGTGGCGGAGAGTATGCCGTAGAGAATTTCATACAAACAGATGCAGCCGTAAATCCGGGCAATAGCGGCGGAGCTCTGGTGAACACCAGTGGTGAGTTAATAGGCATTAATACGGCTATTGCTTCTCAGACAGGTTCGTACTCGGGATATTCTTTTGCTATCCCAATCAACTTAGCCAAGAAAATAATTGCAGATTTAAAAGATTACGGTGAAGTAAAAAGAGCAATACTTGGTGTACGTATACAAGATATTACGCAAGAGTTAGCGGATGAAAAAGGACTAAATGACCTTGCAGGTGTATATATTCCAGCGGTAGTTGAAGATGGTAGTGCAGACAAGGCTGGTATAGAAAAGGGCGATGTCATTCTCAAGATAAATGGAGTTACGGTGAATAAGTCCTCGGGTCTACAGGAGCAAATAAGTAAGTATCATCCCGGTGATAGAGTAGAAATATCAATCATACGAGAAGGGAAAGACAAGGTGATAACCGCCACCTTATTATCCAAAGAAGGTGAAAAAGAGATAACCAATGAAGTGGACCGCGAAGAGCTGAAAGTACTGGGTGCCAAGATAGAAAACCTGGGTAGAGATGAGCGTTTGGACTTAAAAATTAAGCATGGAGTGAAGATAACTCGGCTTGGTAGTGGTCAGATGAAGAGCAAAGGAATACCAACGGGCTTTGTAATAACGCATATAGATAAAACGCCAATGTATACTACCCAAGATGTAAAGAACGCTTTGAAAGATAAATCTGGTTCTATACTTATAGATGGTGTAACTGCAGATGGAGAAAAAGAAGCCTACGCTATCCGATTGGACTAGTGTTGCGTTTTTATTAGTATTGATTTAAGATTCCCCTTGCTTTAGTAAGCAAGGGGAATTTTTGTTCTTAGGCTATTTCAGGAGCAGTTTGTCTAGGTTTTAATGAAGTGAATAGACTTTTACGTTTATTATTTTACCCTCTAAAGACAATTTAGGTGCCTGGTTAGAGTAAGCTATACCTCAAAACCGTTCCAGGTTTCAAACTTCCATATCTCGAGAATTTGGTCTAGGTGTAAGGTGTATGGAGCGTAGGCACTATTAGTGCTTACTAGTGTGAGGCTCTGTTCGCTTTTTATCTTGTTATAGAGGCGTTTGAAAACGATTCCTTCGTCCTTGGTTACTACAATATAGTTGTCTCCATCTTTTATGTCGTGCCAGTCTTGCAGGTAGCTAGCTGTTACCCAGGAGCCTTCGCTCACAGGAGGCATACTGTCTCCTTTTATCTGAAAACTACGGTACGTTCTGTTTTTGGGTAAAAACGGTAGTTTAAATTTAGGTAAGTCTTTAATGAATTCAGGGTCGGAGTATCCTCCGGTATATCCAGCTTGAGCTTTCATACTTACTATCTCTATGTTTTCCTCCTCATTAGCATCTACACTTACGGTGAGTAGACGTAGTTTTCTGCCGCGTACATCTGCCTCACTTCCTTTTAGTATTTGTGTGAGTTTAAAATGGGTCAATTTGCTCAAATCATGGCGAACAAGACCATCTAAAGTAACATTAAAATAGTCTGCAATATCTATCTGAATATCAAAAGGTGGTTGCACTCCTCGTTCATAACTATTTAGTTTTGAGCGTGTAAGGTCTAGTGAATCAGCTAAGTCTTGTTGAGATAGTCCTTTCTGAGTACGGAGCAATTTAATGTTTTTATCGAAATACATATTGGGCACAAATATAGATTAAAAAATTATCTTTAATAGGATAATAATATTGTCATTCGTGAAATAATTGCAAATATTTTTTGACGAGTAATGAAAAGAAAGTGGGAGCTATTGATAGCTCGTTGATTTACTGTGCATTAAAATATGGAATAAGTACCGTAAATTATTTGTCGGCGGGTTGATTAACTCTTTAATTATCAATACTTTTGCAAGGAACCACAATTAAGCACGATTAGAAGCAACCCACATGGGAATATTTAATTTTTTTACGCAAGAGTTAGCCATAGATTTAGGTACGGCAAACACACTTATTATTTATAAAGATAAATTGGTAGTAGATGAGCCGTCTATTATAGCTATAAACAGGACTACCAAAGAGGTCCTTGCTATTGGTTCTGAGGCTCAGAAAATGCACGGTAAAACGCACGAAGATATCAAGACTATTCGTCCACTAAAAGATGGTGTAATTGCAGATTTTGAGGCGGCCGAGCAAATGATAAGTGGTTTTATTAAAATGATAAATACCAAAGGGACATTTGGTACACCACAATTGCGTATGGTCATATGCATACCGAGTGGTATAACACAAGTAGAAAAACGTGCAGTAAAAGAAAGTGCAGAGCGTAGTGGAGGTAAAGAAGTATATATGATCCCAGAGCCAATGGCAGCAGCTATTGGTATAGGTATAGATGTGACAGAGCCTATGGGAAATATGATTATTGATATAGGAGGGGGTACTACTGAGATTGCTGTAATTGCACTTTCGGGTATTGTATCTGATGAGTCTATACGTGTAGCTGGAGATGATTTTACGACAGATATTATAGAGTATATGCGAAGACAGCATAATCTTATGATAGGTGAGCGTACTGCAGAATATATCAAAGTGGAAGTAGGAGCGGCGTTGCCAGATCTTGAGAACCCACCAGAAGATTATCCGGTAAACGGAAGAGACCTTATGACCGGTATTCCTAAGCAGATAATGGTTTCTTACTCTGAGATAGCACTTGCCCTTGATAAGTCTATTTCTAAAATAGAAGAAGCTGTGATGAAAGCACTAGAGCTTACTCCGCCAGAACTTTCGGCGGATATATATCAAACAGGATTATACCTGACCGGTGGTGGTGCATTGCTGAGAGGGTTAGACAGACGTATCAGTAGCAAAACAAAGCTGCCTGTATATGTAGCAGAAGATCCGCTTAGAGCTGTTGTAAGAGGTACAGCCATTGCCCTTAGAGATACTAAAACCTATAAAACTATACTGTCGTCTAGCTAATGCAACGCCTGCTTGCGTTCATAGAGCAAAACGTACACCTCATACTGTTTGGAGTATTGCAAGTGGTTTGCGGGTTTCTTATGTTCTACCTTAATCCGTATCAGCAAGCAACGTTTACGCACAGTGCAGCTACAATTACGGCCTCTACAAATCAGCTTACTGCAAACATTACAGGCTATCTAGATCTGAAAGATCAGAACATAAAACTACAAGATCAAGTAGCGGATCAGTTTCGTAATTCACCCGTAGCAGCATTTCATTTTTTAGAAGATACCCTTACGATAAGAGATTCTAATCGAGTGGCTTTATTTGATATAGTGCCCGTTCAGGTGGTATACAATACAGCAAACAAAGGAGAGAATATATTTGTGATAAACAAAGGGAGTGACCATGGTATAAAACGAAATATGGGCGTAATATCATCAGAAGGCGTTGCGGGTATAGTATTGACAACAAGTGCTAGATATAGTTCGGTAATGTCACTACTCAATCTTAACCTTAGCCTTACACCCAACATTAACGGAATAGAATATTATATCCCCATAAAATGGGAGAATAAGGGTGTAAATATTTTGCGTGTAAAAGGTATTAATAAACTGGAAGAAATAGCCGTAGGAGATAGGGTGAAAACAGGTAGCTCAACTGTTCTTTTTCCTAAAGGGATTGACATCGGAAAGGTTGCTAAGCTTACAACTAAGCCGTCTAGTCAGTACTTTGATTTAGAGATAGAGACCGCAACCGATTTTAGGAAACTAAACTACGCGTATGTGGTGATTAATAAGGATATTAACTCAATAGAGGCACTCTTAGAAAATGTGGATTAGGGTAGTATATTGGGTGCTTATCCTAGCTTTTCAAGTACTGGTGCTCAACCATCTTGACTTTTCAGCATTTGTGATACCTCAAGTATTCATTATCTTACTTATATCTATGCCCTTGGGGTGGAGTAAGATTACACAAGTAAGTGCCGCTTTTGGACTAGGGCTTCTAGCAGATTTGTTTGTAAGTGCTCCGGGTATACATGCCTCAGCTTGTTTGTGGCTCGTATTGCTGCGTATAGGAATACTCAATACCCAAGATATAAAACAACAAATAGCAAGTAAAATGGACTATGATGTTAAGTCTGTTGGCCTTAATTCTTTCTTCTATTCCTCCGTTATTCTTGTCTTTTTTTATCATTTTTACATTTTTTGGATTCAAAATATTGGCTCCTTGCAATGGAGTAATTATGTGTTGACCTCAATGATTAGTTCTATGCTAGCCATTACGCTTATTGGGATATTGCAGTATTTGACTTTTCAACACAGATCATGAATAAGCTGCGGTCAAACTACATCTATTTTGCAGTTGTACTTATTGGGTTTATCTATATCCTCCGCCTCCTACAGATACAGGTGTTGGATGATAAATATGTAAATATAGCAGAAAGAATATCGCTTAGAAAACAAACAGTGTACCCACAACGGGGTCTTATCTTTGATAGAAATAAAAAACTCATTGTATACAACGATCCTGTGTATGATCTCATGGTATCTGTACCTATTAGACTAAAGGGAATAGATACTGCAGCGTTTTGCCAACTCTTACAGATAGAAAGAAAGGAATTTGATATACGTCTAGCTAAAGCCAAAAGGGCGTCTTATCGTGGTAAGTCCGTTTTTAAAAAGAATGTTGCTAATCTGCTGTACGCTCGTGTACAGGAAAGACTATTTGAGTTTAATGGTTTCTTTTTTGAGATACGACAAGATAGAAACTACAAATACAACAGTGCAGCTCATCTATTAGGATATTTAGGAGAGGTTAATAGAAAACAACTCAAGGCACAGTCAGAAGTATATTACGAGCAAGGAGATTTTAATGGCAAAAAAGGAGTAGAACGTTTTTATGAAAATGAGCTCAGAGGTGTCAAAGGGGAGGAGTATTTCTATGTAGACAAGTTTGGAGTAAGCCGTGGTTCGTACAAAGAAGGAAAATTAGATAAAGAAGCAATAGATGGGAATAATTTACACTTAAGTATAGATATAGCGTTACAGCAATACGGTGAGAAATTGTTGGATAATAAAATGGGTAGCGTCGTAGCTATAGAACCTCAAACAGGGGAGGTGTTAGCCCTTATTTCCAGCCCATTTTATAACCCAGCAAAGTTCAATATTCAGAATAGAGGCAAGTTTTATAATATGGCTATCAATGATCCTACGAAGCCTATTTTTAATAGAGCCGTAAGTGCTCCATATCCTCCGGGAAGTACATTCAAACCGGTGATGGCATTGCTAGGAATAGAAGATGGAGCCATTTCTAAAAATACGCATTTTGGTTGCCAAGGGTACTATAGACTAGGTAGAAGAATAATAAAGTGCCATGGTCATACATTTAGCACGAGTCTGCAAAGAAGTATAGCCAGTAGTTGCAATACATATTATTGTAATACATTCAAAAATATGATGCAGCTAGAGAAGTATGAGAATACAGAAGCGGCATACAACAGTTGGCAAACCTACTTACGTAGTTTTGGTCTCGGAAAGAAACTCGGTATAGACATAAGTGGAGAATACAGGGGTTGGTTGAAAGATGCTGCATTTTATGATAAAATGCACGGTGCTGGCCGCTGGAATTATGCTCGTATCATTTCTCTCTCTTTTGGACAGGGTGAGCTAGGACTCACTCCGCTACAAATAGCCAATGTGGCTGCTTCTATAGCCAATAGAGGCTACTATTATACACCACACGTTGTGCGTCAGCTAGAAAACATGGAAAGTATTCCTGAGAAGTATTTGGTAAAGAATTATACAATGATATCACCCGACAATTTTGGTCCAGTGATAGAGGGTATGCAAGAGGTTACCATTTCAGGTACAGCCTCTCATATTGCTATTCCCGGGATTAACATAGCAGGCAAAACAGGTACGGTACAAAATCCGCATGGTAAAAATCACTCTGCATACATGGCCTTTGCTCCCGTAGAAAATCCAAAAATAGCGATTGCAGTTGTGGTAGAAGAAGCTGGATATGGTTCTACTTGGGCGGCACCCATAGCTCATCTTATGATAGAGCGGTACTTAATGGGAGATAGCATTGGCCCAAGTGCTAGAGCATATCTGGAGAAGAAAATGATAGACAGTGATCTGATACCGAACAAGTATAAAGGACTCAGAAACAAATCGTTATATGGAGAGTAAAAGTAGAATTGATATCCTAAGCCTCATTCTCTTTGTAGCTATAGCGGCAGTAGGGGTCGCAAGCGTTTACTCTGCTACCTATGAGTTAGGAGCAGAATCTATACTAGAAGGTAGAAGTGGCAAGCAGCTTATGTGGTTTGGTGTTTCCGCAGCCATTGGAGTAGTTATTTTTTTACTCAATGCCAATTTCTTTGAGCTTTTTAGTATGTACTTCTATGTAGCACTTATGTTGCTCTTGGTAGTCGTACTTGGTATCGGTTCAGATATTAATGGGGCACGTTCTTGGATCAAAATAGGTTCGATAAGCATACAGCCTTCTGAGTTTGCTAAATATGGTACTGCCTTTGCCGTGGCTACCTTGCTCAGTAGTATTGATTTTTCTTGGAATAATGGTAAAGATCTCATAAAAATTGGGACCGTTATACTTATTCCAATGGGACTCATTGTACTACAAGGAGATACAGGGTCTGCGTTAGTCTTTCTTAGTTTCTTTTTGGTATTTTATCGTGAAGGACTTACGCCAACTATATTAGTTATCGGTCTTGTGGCTATCCTTATTTTTGTGCTTACGCTAGTGTTCACATCCCTATACTTCAGTGGTGGGATAGTTGTATTGTTCCTTATTTTTTATGCATTTACCTACAGTAATAAAAAACTACTGATACCAAGCTTGAGAATTTTAGGAATTGTAGTAATGTTTAGCTTAAGCGTTCAGTTCTTGTTTGATAATGTGCTGCAAAAGCACCAGCAAAAACGTATTCAAGTTACACTAAACTTAATAGAAGACAATCAAGGAGCAGGGTACAACGTCAACCAAAGTAAAATAGCAATAGGCTCAGGTGGAGCATCCGGAAAAGGTTTTTTGAATGGTTCTCATACCAAAGGCAACTTTATCCCAGAGCAAGAGACAGACTTTATTTTTTGTACCATTGGGGAAGAAGGTGGATGGGTATATAGTACACTGACTATTGGTTTATTTATGGCCTTTATTCTCAGACTATATCATTTAGGCAATAGAGCCAAGAAAAAATTTAAACGAATATTTATATGCTCGCTCGCGTCCATTATTTTCTTTCATGTTCTAGTGAATGTGGGAATGACAATAGGCCTTATGCCCGTTATAGGTATACCGTTACCTCTAGTTTCATATGGAGGCTCGTCTGTATTGGCCTTTTGTATTTTTATTCTTACAGCCCTCAAAATGGACGCCTCTAGAGACGGAGACTTAGTATCAACATACGCATGACAAAAGTACATCAACTCACATATGGTCCCTTTGGGGAAAACACCTATCTCATTGTAGATCAAGATAATAATGCTTTGGTTATCGATCCGGGGATGTATTATCCGGAGGAAAATGCTAGAATATTTGAGTATATCAATGCTCAACAGATAAAACCAACTCGACTTATACTTACGCATGCTCATTTAGATCATGTCTTTGGAGTAAATTGGTTTCACTCCCATCATAATCTAACGCCAGAAGTACATATAGAAGAGAAGGTGGTGTATGATAGTGCACAAGCAGTAGCTATGCAGTATGGTCTTAGTATGGAACCTTTGGTTTCTCCCAAGGTGGGCTTGTCAGAAGGAGCAGTAATAGCGTTTGGGGGTGCTACATTCAAAATTTTGTTTGCACCAGGGCACTCGCCAGGTAGCGTTTGTTTTTATAATGAAAAGGAGAAATATATTATAGGCGGAGATGTTCTCTTTCAAGGAAGCATTGGCAGAACAGATTTGCCTGGGGGAGATTTTGATACGCTAATTAGAAGTATACGAACGCAATTATTTACATTGCCAGATGATGTGATAGTCTATAGCGGTCATGGACCACTTACTACTATTGGCCAAGAAAAGATAAGTAACCCTTTTTTACAAGATTAATCAGCATCTACTTCGTAGAAATAAAAAAAGACCAATCATTTGATTGGTCTTTTTTTTGATTAAGATCGTTGTAATTTACTTCTGGTCTTTGAATGCATCTATGTCAAACAAAAGACTGAAACGGATAGTGTTTTGTAGTGGGTGTCTGTTGGTGAATGGTTGTAAATAAGCTGCATCAATTTGGAACACCTTATATTTTAGACCAGCACCAAATGTAGCGTACTTACGTGCTCCTTTCGTTTCTGCCTCGTGAAAGTATCCTGCTCTAAGAGCAAACTGCTTTGCATACCAGTACTCAGCACCTACAGATATGGTAAATTCTCTGAGTTCCTCTCCGAAACCTCCTGGAGCATCTCCAAAAGAAGAAAGCATTCCATTTATTACGGGTCCATCATTTATTACTCTACCTGTTATTATATCATTGTTATCTCCGTCTTGAACTCGACTACCATTACTGTCTAATTGGAAAGTATACTGAGGAGTAGGAACTAAAAGTTTGTTGAAATCAATTCCAAACCCTATTTCGTTGTATTCATCCAATTGTGTTTTCCAAAAAGTACCTAACCGAAGGTTTACAGGAATAAAATCTCTGTTAGCCTCTGTAGTATACGTTATCTTATTTCCAATGTTGCTGATGTTTCCACCTATGGTGAAGTCAAAATCTTTGCCTCCTATTTTAGTGTCATTCATGTAGGTCATAGAAATATCTCCAGCACCAGCAAGTCCAGCCTTAATTTGTGCAGCACTTATTCCTGTACTACCTCTTGCCAAGTTAGAGTAGATAAATCTCAATGCTATACCGAGCGATAGGTTATTAGAAAGTTTACGAGCGTAAGCACCATCTACAGCAAATTCTACTGGCTCAGCAACACCTTGTGGAGTACCTACAGCATCTGTAAATTGTATCTCACCAAGAGTGAAATAACGCAATGAGGCCGCAACTGTACTCTTATCATCTATTCGTTTGTAACCACTCATGTAGTAGAACCATATGTCTGGTACCAGTTGGCGTAGCCAAGGAGCAGCAGATATAGATAGTCCTGCATCATCTTCTATGAATGCAAGTTTAGAGGGATTCCAATGGATAGAGTTTGCATCTGCAGATGTTGCTACCCCTAAATCTCCCATTGCGGCAGCTCTAGAGTCAGGTGATATAAGTAGAAATGGAGCTGCGGTGGTTATAACGTTACGCTGTCCGAGCAAATCTTTATTGGTATTTACCGTTTGAGCATTTACAACGTTTAGTGTGCAAACTGCTGCTAATAGAACTAGATACTTTTTCAATTTTTTTTGGTTTATGAGCAAATGTATGATTAATTTTTTTTTCGATCACTTTATGATATAAAGTTTTTCTGTTTTTGATGCTGTGGTGCCGTCTTCAGATTTTACACTGAGGGAATATAAATAGACACCACGGCCTATAGGGTCGCCGTAGTCGTCACGACCGTCCCATGCAATAGATTGAGTGTGAGCAGGAGCATTTGGTATGTCCTGTGTTATGTTTTTTATGACCTTTCCGGTTACACTCATTATGCTTAGGTTCACAACTAAGTTTTGTCCAGATTTATTGTGGTCGAAGTGAAAGTTTGTGGAGGAAGTAAAAGGATTCGGGTAATTAAGTAGATTATCTACGCGTACACCTTCACCGTCAGCTACTTCAAATTCTGTATATGCTTCTGCAGAGTTATTATACACATCCCATACTTTTAGGCTTATCGTGTGTC
>CAWVTO010000016.1:0-17293 GCA_963932895.1 uncultured bacterium | reverse complement strand
TCTACCACCACGAGTTCCTTTGCCGCTGTTCATCGCTTTCATCATCTTACGCATTTCATCAAACTGTTTTACCAACTTGTTGACTTCAGCAGTAGATGTACCACTACCTTGAGCAACTCGCTTTTTGCGACTGCCATCGAGTATTTGCGGATTTTGACGCTCGTACTTCGTCATACTCGTTATAATAGCCTCTATGCCCTTAAAACTGTCATCATCTATATCTACATCTTTTACCGCTTTACCTACTCCGGGTATCATCCCCATAAGGTCTTTGATATTACCCATTTTCTTTATTTGATTTAGTTGTTTTAAGAAATCGTCAAAATCAAATTGATTTTTACGCATTTTCCTCTGTAGCTCAGCAGCCTCATCTTTATCAAAGGTTTGTTGTGCTTTCTCCACGAAAGAGACAATGTCACCCATTCCTAAGATACGATTTGCCATACGATCAGGATGAAATACATCCAAGGCATCCATCTTTTCGCCTGTACTTACGTACTTTATAGGTTTGTTGACTACCGTTTTTATGGAGATTGCTGCACCACCACGTGTATCTCCGTCAAGCTTGGTGAGTACCACTCCGTCAAAATCTAGCTTATCATTGAATGCTTTAGCAGTGTTCACCGCATCTTGACCCGTCATAGCGTCTACCACAAAGAGGATCTCTTGCGGGTTCAGTTCTTTTTTGAGATTTCCTATCTCGGTCATCATTTTCTCATCTACACTCAGCCTTCCGGCAGTATCTATGATGACTACATTATGCTGATTTGCCTTGGCGTGCTTTATGGCATCGCTAGCAATGCTAACAGGATTTTTATTTTCTTCGTTAGCAAATACGGGTACGCCTACTTGCTCACCCAGTACTTTTATTTGGTTGATGGCAGCTGGTCTGTATACATCACACGCCACTAGTAGCGGGCTTCTCCCCTTAGATTTCAAGTGGGCAGCTATCTTACCTGAGAAAGTAGTCTTACCAGAACCTTGCAGTCCTGCAATCAATATTACCGTAGGGTTACCGGTAAGGTCTAGGGGTTGTGTTACACCCCCCAATAGTTCTTTTAGCTCATCGTTTACTATCTTGGTCATCAACTGACCAGGCGAAACACTCGTAAGCACATTTTGACCTATAGCCTTTTCCTTAATCGTGTTGGTAAAGTCTTTCGCTATTTTATAGCTTACATCTGCATCTACCAGTGCTCTTCTTATTTCTTTTACAGTCTCTGCTATGTTGAGTTCTGTAAGGGTAGCGTGCCCTTTGAGGGTTTGGAATGCTTTGTCTAACCGATTGGATAAATTTTCGAACATGTGTAAAGTACTATTTGGATGCAAATTTATCATAAAACAAAGGCCACCAAAATACTTTAATCACCTTTCGTAAAATAGCGTCAACATCCTCATGTGATAAACCCATACATGGGTTTTTATACTGCATGAATAGTATTCGAATAAATTCTATTTTCCTCACGCCCTAATTACATCCCTAAAACGTATAAACGGAACGTTCTATGGGGTAATCGTCAAATTGTATTTTTTTTATTTTACACCAACTATTATACATATTTTTGTTTTTAAATTATGAATAAAACACCATTTTCACTCCTTATTATCCTGCTTTTTTTGGCAGCGTGTAGCAACAGAAACCAACAGTTGAAAGATCATGTAGCCTTGTATGAGCAAGGGTTAGAAAACAAAGATGCTACAACGATTAAGTTGGCCTTAAACCAATTGCTCCTCATAGACTCTACCAACACAGACTACATGGACTCATTGTCTAGAATATACATGCGAAACGGCAATTTTGACGCAGGTATACGCTATGCAGAATCGGTATACAATGCAGGTAAAGCGGGAGCTAAACTAAAAGAAAACATGGCACTGGCTTACCAACAGACTGGTGAGACAGAAAAGGCTGAGAAGTTTATCAATAACCTCATGGAGGAAACCAGAGACTACAAGTACTTGTACCAAAAACTTGTGATACAATACGAAAATGGTAATCAACCCATGTTTGATAGCTTAAGTACCACTATTCTTGCTCTTGTTGAAACGGACTCTATTGTAGCAGCTACAATGGTTCCTATGCCCGGTCCTGTATCTGGTGTACAACAACTTGTACCAATGAAAGCAGCAACTCTTTTCTTGTTGGGCAACAATGCTCTAGAAAGAAAGCAGGATGTAAACACTGCCGTAAAATACCTGAAAATGAGTATAGAAGAATTTGAGCAGTTTGAAATGCCTCGCTACGTGCTGATGGAACTAGAAAAGATGATGTACGGAAGACAATAGTCTTCCTAATCTTGTTTCCAGATAATTTCTTCCTTTTCTTCTAATCTGAGGAACTCTCTGCTTAAGATAAAAAGGTAATCACTCAACCTATTGAGGTATTGGATATGGATAACGTAGTCTTGGTCTTCTAACTCTACCACTCTTCTCTCTGCCCTGCGGCAAATGCATCGTGACATATGCGTATTCGCACTCAATATAGAACCTCCAGGCAATATGAAGTTTTTTAGTCGAGGTAGGAGCTTGCTTAATCTGTCTATCTCTTTTTCTAACACTACGATGTCTTCTGCATCAATGCTCGGTAACTCAAACTCTAAGTTTTCTTCTGCGGCAAGTGTACTTCCTATGTTGAACAGTTTATGTTGAATGCTTTTGATAAAATCGGCATACACAGCGTTAGAGGCCGCAATCACCCCTAACGAGGAGTTAAGTTCATCTACTGTACCGTATGCTTCTATTTTGATATTGGCTTTGCTCACACGCGTACCGCCTACAAGAGAGGTTTGTCCGGTATCTCCCGTTTTCGTATAAATTTTCATCTTTAATTTGTAATGTAATAGTTATGTAACAGACAACGGCGTAGCAAGTTTTCCATCAATCATGCGAATAGTGCGTTTTGCGTACTTTGCTATATCTTCTTCATGGGTTACCATTACTACCGTGTTCCCTTCAGCATGTATTTCTTCAAAGAGACTCATTATCTCTAAGCTACTGGTACTATCTAAGTTTCCTGTTGGCTCATCTGCCAACACTATACTCGGGTTATTGATAAGTGCCCGAGCTATAGCCACTCGCTGACGCTGCCCCCCACTTAGCTCATTTGGCTTGTGGTCTCCTCTATCGCCTAAACCTACTTTTTCTAAAACTAGTTGTGCCCGTTCGAGTCGTTCTTTTTTACTAATACCAGCATATACCAATGGCAATGCTACATTTTCTAAAGCACTGGTTCTAGGTAAAAGGTTGAACGACTGAAAAACAAAACCAATTTCTACATTCCTCACTTTGGCAAGATCGTCTTCAGACATTTTGCTTACGTCATTTCCATTTAGCGTGTATGCACCTGACGTAGGTGAGTCAAGGCAACCGATTACATTCATGAGCGTAGACTTTCCAGAACCAGAGGGGCCCATCAACGCTACATACTCTCCTTTACCTATTTCACAGTTTAAGCCATTCAATGCGTTAATCTGTGTAGTACCCATTTGATAGGTTTTAAATATATTCTTGAGGTCAATAAGTGCCATTACTTCGTAATTACTTTAGGCACTTTGAAATAATCTGAATCTGCTGATGGAGCATTTTTTAGTGCTTCTTGTTTTGTGAGCAATTGTTTTACCGCATCTTCACGCAATACCGTTTGTTCTTGGCTTAGGTATATAAGCGGCTCTACACTACTGGTATCTACCTCTTTTAGTTTATCACAAAAATCAATTATTCGGTCTAAGTCCCCTTTTATGGCTTCTTTCTCAGTAGCACTAAATTCGAGTCTAGCAAGGTGTGCCAACTCATCTATTTTCTTATCAGATATGCTCATAAACCGTTCATTTCATTAAATTTCTTTTCAATTATAGCATAAACACGTTCTGCCAGCTCTACTTCATCTCCAGATTTTAGATTTTTGGTAGGAATTGGTCGATGAACAAACATTCGCATCTTACCTGGACTACCAGCAGGGATAAATTCTCCACAAGGCAATCGTTTCCAATTGTCTGGTAGTGTTATCGGCACAATATCCAAACCGTGCTCCATAGCTAGTTTAAAAGGACCAAGTTTAAATTTACGCATTTCGG
Organism: uncultured bacterium; assembly: GCA_963932895.1. Taxonomy (GTDB): domain Bacteria; phylum Bacteroidota; class Bacteroidia; order NS11-12g; family UBA9320; genus UBA9320. Next base: position 13,220 of record CAWVTO010000016.1, on the reverse strand, counting down.
GTACTTGCGGACCAATTCCCCCTTCTGGGAAATTGAGTAGACTAATACCATTTTTTAATTTTTTGTGTGCTAAGTAATATGCTCGCTTTGCCCCATCCTTATTTTTCCTATCTACGGGCATGTCTATCGTCCTAAAGAAAATGCGGAACAATGGAATATTGGCTAGTTCCTTCTTTGCCATGAAACTAAAAAAATGTGGCATTTGGGTATTTACACTCACTATATCAAAATAAGAGAAGTGATTGGGTGTAAATACATACGTAGCTTCTCTGTCTAAAGGTACTTCATACTCTGCCTTACCTCGTAGACCAGTGATAGCCATGAGTACATTGCCCCATAGCCTTCTCAAAGCATGAGCCTTTCTGTACCATTTTTTTTGTGACAGGAGCACAAAAAAAGCCGGATACAGTACCAAGAATAGAAGTAAAAACCATACAAAGAAATATATGGTCCAAAGTTTTTTGAGAGCCTTTACTATCAATTTTTTAGATGTTCTGTAAGTTTGTGTACTTGTACATTTACGAAGTCTTTGAGCAATCCCTCGGCCATCATCTTCATCATAAAATTAAGATCTGCATTGATAACTGCTTGAACTTCTGTATGCTCACCTTGAGCTACAATATTCCACTGTATATCAAACTTAAACGGCACTTTATTTTGAGGAAGCATCATTATTTTAGTTGGAGAGACACGCTCTGTTATGGCAAGTTCTACTTTACCAATTCCTTCTATATCTAGCGTTGCAGAGTCTGCTGTAGCTTCAAAACTTCTCACTTTACTGGGCATGAGTATCTTGTAGTTTTGTGGAACGGCCAAGTAGTCATACACCGCTTGTGCAGATACATTAATCGTAGCCTTATTGCTTTCTATTTTTACCATTTATTGTTTTGTTGGCTCATTGTACATGGTATTGGTGCCAATAAAAGCAGCCATGAGTATAGCAATGATAAGACCAGATATCAGACTTCCTCCAATGGTAATCATGGTATATCCATTGGGTTGGTACAATGCTGCAATTTGCTCTTTTATCACTTCCAATTCCATTGGTTTATCTGCAGGTTTTATTTTTTCATCAACAGCTACTTTTTTCTCTGCTTGTTCCCAAGCTTCTTGCGTTTTTGCTTGATAAAAATCCCCATTGGGGTAATATAAAAACCCAAATGCAATAACCATAACCAATGCACGTACAAGGGAAATAAGCACACCACTCATTATAGTACGGGCAATGCTAATGACTCCTCCCATTAATTTTCGGATAAGGATAAGACCCGCTACCATACAGATGAGCAGTACAGCTATTTTTGCTAAGAACATGACATTGGCATTGCCACCTTCTCCACCAAAAAAGAGATATTCAAGCACAGCACATAGCATGCCTGCAATTATCCCAAAAATCCAGATTGATTTTTGCATAAATTTTTATTCTGAAATAAGTGTAGTTTTACTGCTGTGAGTCGTCTACGTCTTTACGAGAATACTCATCAAAATCGTATTCTGGCATCAAATCACTCTTGACGTAATTTACCGTTTCGGCAAATGCTTCAGAAAATTTATTAAAATCCTCTTTGTACAAAAATAATTTGTGTTTCACATATCCTCCATCTTCATACCGCTTTTTACTCTCGGTTATAGTGATGTAGAAATCGTCCTTCATTGTCGTTTTTACATCAAAGAAATAGGTTCTTTTTCCTGCCCTTACTTTCTTTGAGAAAACTTCCTCTCTGTCATAATTTGACTCTCCCATGTACTAGATTCTTTTATGTTAATGTTACAAAGAAAGTAAAAAAATGATAACCGCTCTTTATATATAAACGTAACTCCTAGTCTTCTATCATCATTTGCTTGTCAAACAAGTCTGCATATACCCCTTTTAGCCGTATCATCTCCGTGTGATTTCCTTGCTCTATAATAGTACCATGGTCTAAAAATACAATGTACTTACAATCCTTTACGGATGATACCCTATGGCTAATATTGATAAATGTTTGGGATTTATTCCAGTCGCGTAAACTGTTCTTTATAGCTACTTCTGTTTTTGTATCTACAGCAGATAGCCCGTCATCTATGAGCAATATTTCTGGATCCTTTACGAGAGCTCTAGCTATAGCTGTACGTTGTTTCTGCCCACCACTGAGGGTAATGCCTCGCTCGCCTAAAATGGTTTCTAGTCCTTTAGGAAACCCATTTATTTCTCTATCAAGGGAAGCCGACTCTATAGCTCGTTTCAAGTTCCTCTCATCAGTGGCATCTGTACTCCCAAAGAGTATATTATCTCTTAACGTTTCTGAAAACAAAAAGATATCCTGAGCTACATATCCAAATAGTTTATTAAGATTTGTTCTATTGTATTGTTCTATCGGAAGACCATCTACTAGAATCTCTCCATTAGTAGGTCTATAGACACCCACTAATAGCTTAGCAATGGTACTCTTGCCACTACCTGTAGTTCCTATTATTCCAAATTTTTCGTTGGTTTCTATAACAAACGAAACATTCTTTAATACCCATACATCTGTTTCCGGATAACAGAACGACACGTTTTTGAATTCTATAGACTTACTTAATTTAGCTATGACCTCCTTACCTGTATCTTCATCAGGTTGTACATTCATAAACTCATCTATCCTTTTTTGTGAGGCAGCACCACGTTGTACCAGAGAAGTAACATACCCTAGACTAGCTACTGGCCAGGTGAGCATTGTTACATAAATGATAAATTCTACAATATTTCCTAGACTAAACGCACCGTCTACAACTGCATTGCCACCCATGTATACGGTTATGAGAATACTCAACCCTACCAAACCCATTACCGCTGGCATAAAGACTCCATTTATCTTTACAAGAGCAATATTATCATCCTTGTACTCCTCATTTATTGTTTCAAAATCACGCGTGTAGTCATCCTCTGCTGCATAGGATTTTACAACGTGAACACCCGCAAAGGTCTCTTGTGCATACGATGTAAGATTGGACAACTTGCGTTGAATCCTGTCACTTTTTTTATTCATAGCATCGCTTACCAGGTAGATGGTAATAGCCAGTATAGGAAGCGGAATAAGAACATAGAGTGTGATTTCGGCATTGGTGTAGAACATAAGGCTCACCACCATGATAATCATACACGAAAGGTTGAGTGAATACATAATAGCAGGCCCGGTGAACATACGAACCTTACTCACATCATCACTTATCCTATTCATTAGATCACCCGTATAATTTTTACCATAAAAGCCTTGGCCTAATTTCTGATAATGCTTGAAAATATCGTTTTTCTGCTCATACTCTATGTGCCTCGACATAATGATAATAGTCATCCGCATGAAGAACATACAAAGTCCTTTGAGCAAAGCAAAACCCAAAACAAGTAAACCTGCAAACAGTGCAAGGCCTGATGAAGTCTGAAAGAAAATGGGCAAATCCTGAGCAAACGATGGAAGTTCGCCTTTGTCTACCAAAAGCTTTACCCCATCTACACTTTCTCTCACTATGGGAGGTATCACTACCGCAAATACATTGGACAATAGGATGAAAATAAATCCGAGTAAAATATATTTTTTGTAGCGGAGTATGTATTTACGTAAAGTGAGAAGAGACTTCAATATTCGTTATTTAGCAAGTTAAAATTAATTTTACTTTTGCGGCAAATCTAGCATTATATAAAACCAAATTACAATGAGCATTACATCCCAAGAAACCTACGAAACTAAGGACGGGCTATTTGCTCAAGTAGAATCAACAAATCACGAGCAGATTGTGTTTTGCAACGACAATGCTACTGGCCTAAAAGCAATAATAGCCATACACAATACAGTGCTTGGACCAGGTCTTGGTGGTACACGTATGTGGAATTACGCTACAGAAGCAGAAGCTCTAAATGATGTACTTCGTCTATCTCGCGGTATGACATACAAAGCAGCCATCTCAGGATTAAATCTGGGGGGAGCTAAGGCCGTAATAATTGGCGATGCCAAAAAAGACAAGTCTGAAGCACTAATGCGTAAATTTGGTCGATTTATAGAAAACCTAAACGGTAAATATATCACTGCGGAGGATGTAGGAACTACTACCAAGGATATGGAGTATGTAAAAATGAGCACAGATAGTGTAGCTGGTTTACCTGAGAGTATGGGCGGTGGCGGAGATCCTTCTCCAGTAACTGCATATGGTACGTACATAGGAATGAAAGCTAGTGCTAAAAAGGCTTATGGATCTGACAGTTTGAAGGGTAAAAAAATTGCCATACAAGGTATTGGTAAAGTAGGTATGCACCTAGTAGAACTAATAACTAAAGAAGGTGGAATAGTATCAGTATCGGATATAAACGAGGGTAGTTTGAAGCATGCTGTTGCTGAATATGGTGCCACCGTGGTGAACGGAGATGATATTTACGGATTAGACGTCGATATTTTTGCACCATGTGCTCTGGGTGCTATTCTAAATACTAAAAATATAAATGCACTAAATTGTGATATAATTGCAGGTGCCGCAAACAACCAACTGGCTATAGAAGAAGAGCATGGTGTCATGATAAAAGAAAAAGGATTGCTGTATGCACCCGATTTCTTAATCAATGCCGGAGGTTTAATAAACGTTTACTCGGAAGTAATAGGCTATAATCGCGAAAATGCGATGAGAGATACTGAAAACATCTACGACACTACCTTGAACATTTTTAACCTTGCAGATGAGCAAAATATACATACGCAAAAAGCCGCAACATTACTTGCTCAAAAACGTATAGACGATATCCTTAACGTGCAGTCTACTTACTGATCTAAAATGAACATAAAAAATCGCAATCTGGAGATACCAATACTGGCCGTCTTAACTATTGCCGTTTTTTCTTTCATAAGCTACCTAGCCTACATCTCTCCAGGAGTTTCAGGAGGAATGGACTCTTACAATCATTATCTTATTGCAAGATACTCATGGTCTTATCCTACTTTGTTTTTAGACCAATGGGGCAAGCCTATTTACAACCTAATAGCATCTCCATTTGTTCAGTTTGGCTTACCAGGAGCTATTGTGCTCAATATGCTATCCTTATTGGGTTGCTCCGTTCTGGTATACAAAATCATTCAAAAACTGAACCTTCGGTATGCTTGGCTGGGCTACATTTTCACACTCACCTCTCCTATTTTTTTAGACAATACTATTTCAGCCATTACTGAGCCACTGTGTGCTCTATTGGTCATACTTACGTTATATCTATACATCGACAAGAAATACGTAGCATCGGCAGTGCTTGCTGGTTTCTTGCCATTTGCTCGCTCAGAGGGATTCATCATACTTTTTGCCATTGCTTTTTTTCTAATCATTGTAGACAAGAGATACAAAACACTGGCCTATGCATTTGTAGGTAGTCTAATGTTCAATATACTTGGGTGGGCAATAGAGGGCGAACCCTTTTGGATTATCACTTCCAATCCGTATATCAACTTTGAACTATCTGGAAGAAACATTTGTGGTAGCGGTGGCCTATTCCATTATTTTTATGCAGGACACTACACATTTGGATTGATAGCCTCATTACTTACTGCGTTGGGTGGCGTTTTTTATGCGATTCGCTTCATTACTAAGGGTTGGAAAACAGATATGGGTATTGGACTTATTTTACTCTGTTTTGTACTCTATTTTGGCAGCCACGTGTGTATATGGTGGCTTGGCAAAATGGGCAGTTGTGGTTATGTACGTGTAATGGTGGTAATAGCACCCTTGGCAGCTATTCTCATGGTCTATGGGTTTAACTATCTTTTTGCCAAGAGTGATACTCACCTAGGAGCTAGAGCCAAAATAGTAAAGCAGTTAACCCTATTATTTTTGGTCATCAATACATTGTATGTGCCATACAGATACTACTCCTATAAATATCCAATGCACATATCTGCTGAACAAGCCGAATATCAGAAACTAGTTACTTGGTATGAAACACACGATTTTCAAGCAAGAAGAAAAATATACCTATACCCCTATTTCTCCATACTCGCAGATATAAATCCATACGACCCAAAAGAACATTTAGACTTTTGGGCGAGTACCCTACAGTATACCCAAGAGGGAGATATTCTTATTTGGGATGGTCACTTTGGTCCGCATGAGAGCGGCACCTCTCTACAGTCTCTAGAAACCGACTCCAGCTGGAATAAAATACACAGTATAGTACCTGCAATACCTATTTTAACGCTGAATGATAAGGAGTTTGAAATTCATGTGTTTGAAAAAATAAAATAGTGTGAAAAAGTAGTCTAATAGCTGCTAAAAAAATGTAGGTTTGCCCCCATAAATTCTTTGAAATTATTAGATGTTAAATAGAAGATTAATACGCATTAAAACGTTCCAAGCTCTCTTTGGTGAATTTGGACAAGAAAACAGTAATCCCTCCGTGATTGCTAAAAATGTAAAAAAATCAATGCACGGCATGGGGAACAACCTCTTAGCTGTTTTAAATTTCCTTCCCACCTTCGCTCACTTTATAGAAACAGAGCATAATCCCTCAGACTTCAAGTTCAAAACTTCAGAAGACGACATCAAAAACTTTGATCTCATTACCAAAAACACTTTCGTAGAAACGCTCCTTGATAACAATGAGATGAACACCTACGTGCAGCGACCTACGATAGATTGGCTTGCAGACAAGGATACTATTTTTGTGATGTACAAAGACATCAAGGAAACGGATTTTTACAAGTTAGCAATGGCTTTGCCGCTTAATGATGCTACATACGCTGATTTTAGCAAATCATTTTATAAGTATTTGCTCTTAGATTCGGTAGAGTTTGAGCAACTCATGGAGGACAAAAATATTTTTTGGTATGACGAGAAAATTCCAATACTGAAAAGCATAGAAAAAGTAATGGATCATTTTGATGAAGCCAAAGAAGTGCGTATCCCAGCACTTTTTAAAAATGAACGAGAAGATCTACAAATGGCGGATGACTTGGTTGAAGTATATTTTGCCCACAAAACAGAAATAGACGAAAGTATAAGCAAATACACACCGGGATGGGATAGTGAACGTATTACTAAAATAGACTACATGCTCATTACAATGGCTTTGTTAGAATTTAAATACATGCCTATGATACCCGTTAAAGTAACACTGAATGAGTACATCGAAATTGCGAAAATGTACAGTACACCAAAGAGTAGTAAATTTCTGAATGGTACACTGGATAGAATACTAAAAGACTGGACAGAACAAAATATCATACAGAAAAAAGGCCGCGGATTAATTGGATAAAAAGTTATCGATTAAGTTTGTAATCTAAACATCTTAAACAAATAAGAAACTTAAAGCATGAAAAACATAATTACACTCCTTGTACTGATAGCACTATTTACTGCGTGCAACAATGGACCCAAAGAAGTAAACAGCTTGGACACCGCAGTATTAGAAACGGACAACAGCAACGCTAAAGAGTCTAAAATGTCATTTAGTCAATCAAAATGGGATTTTGGAACTATCACAGAAGGTGAACGTGTAGAGCACACATTCAAATTTGTAAACGATGGTAAAAGTGACTTGGTAATAAGCAGTGCAACAGCAAGCTGTGGATGTACTATTCCAAACTGGCCTAAAGAGCCAATAGCTCCTGGAGAAGAAAGTGAAATAAAAGTAGAGTTCAATAGTACGGGTAAAAGCGATATGGTGACCAAAGACATCACCATCTTGGCTAATACAAACCCAGTAAAGACTATTCTACAGATAAAAGTATTTGTAAAGAAAAAAGATCAATAAATGGAGACTAATTTAATTTTTATATACGCTGGCTTAGCAGTTGTTTTTATATTCTTTGTGTACATCCCGAACAATAAGAAAAAGAAAAAACTTCAGCAGTTTTTAACCGATCTTAAAAAAGGAGACAAAGTAGTTACCACTGGTGGCATACACGGAAAAATAACAGAACTAAAAGACCTCACGTGCATTATAGACACCGGAGGAGGAAGTAAGTTGAAAAAAAATAGAGCCGCCATAAATATGGAGGCATCTGCACTGCTTGAAACCAATCCCGCAGAAGATTAATAAAGCAACGAAAATGCAGCATTTGAGAATAGGTATTACAGGCGGAATGGGTGCTGGGAAATCTACAATTTGTACGATTTTCGGTCAGCTGGGTATATCTATATATGATGCGGATGCACGAGCAAAATGGCTCATGAAAAATGATCCAGAACTAAAAAAAGCAATAACTGAAAGCTTTGGTTGGGACAGCTATACCCGCAAGGACGAGTTAAACCGTGAATACTTGGCTAAGGTTGTTTTTAACAATGAAGAACAACTAAAGGTTCTGAATAGCATTGTGCATCCAGCAGTGAAAAATGATTACGAGTTATGGACAATAGATCATAAAGAAGAACCTTATTCCATTAAAGAAGCTGCACTTCTTTTTGAAACAGATAGCTATAAATCTCTTCATAGAATAATGGTAGTAACCTGTCCTATAGAAACGCGAATAGAGCGTATAATCAAACGGGATCACGTCAAACGGGAAGATATATTAAAGAGAATACAAAATCAAACCACAGACCGCGAGCGAATGAGTAGAGCAGACTGGGTTATTTATAACGATGGTGTAAATTCGCTAATCAATCAGGCAATGGATATACACCACACCATATTGGGCATTAGAGAATCAGGCACAGTGCCTTTCAAAATATAAGGTATGGAAAAATCACTTATTTTAAACCACGAAGAGATATCACTAAAGCTAGACCGTATTGCTTGGCAAATACTTGAGCAACACTTTGGAGTAACAACTATACTATTGGTAGGATTAGCAGATAGAGGATTTGACGTAGCTGGTAAGATAAAAAGTAGATTGGAAAAAAATGGGGATGTACACATAGAGCTTATCCGTATTTCTCTAGATAAAACAAATGCACTTGCTTCTGAAATAACCCTAGATAGAAGTGAATTGATAACCAACAATGCAGTTATTTTAGTAGATGATGTGCTCAACTCTGGCATAACCATGGCTGCTGCACTCAAAGAGGTCTTAAATCACAACCCTAAAACTGTTAAGACTGCGGTATTGGCAAATAGAGACCACCATACTTTCCCCATACAGGCCAATTTTGTAGGTATATCGCTTGCTACCACCGTAAAAGAGCATATATCGTACGAAGAGATTGATGGTAAAATGAGTGTTAGCTTGTCTTAGCAGCATCGTTATATTTTTTTTAAGCCTTCCCCTCTTTTTACTATTTATCAATAACTTCGCAGTCAATCAAACATGAGTACGCATAAGGAAATAATACTAGCCGCTTGGGACGACAGATCACTACTAGAACGTTCGGAAACTCAAGACGCCATACGAGCAACAATTGAGGATATAGATAAAGGCAGATTGAGATGTGCCGAGCCTACTGTAAATGGATGGCAAGTAAACGATTGGGTAAAAAAGGGTGTTATCCTTTACTTCCCAATACAAAAAATGGAGACTATAGAAGTAGGTCCATTTGAGTTTCATGATAAAATGGCTCTAAAAAAAGACTATGCAGCACAAGGTATACGTGTAGTACCTCATGCTGTAGCACGCTACGGATCTCACATAGCCCGTGGAGTTGTTATGATGCCAAGTTATATAAATATTGGTGCATTTGTAGATAGTGGAACGATGGTAGATACGTGGGCCACCGTAGGAAGTTGTGCTCAGATAGGCAAAAACGTTCACCTGAGTGGTGGAGTGGGAATTGGCGGAGTATTAGAACCTGTACAAGCAGCACCCGTTATTATAGAAGATAACTGCTTCATTGGTAGCAGATGTATTATAGTAGAAGGTGTACATATAGAAAGTGAAGCTGTAATTGGTGCTGGGGTTACACTTACCATGAGCACTAAAATCATAGATGTATCAGGTAAAGAACCCATCGAATACAAGGGACGAGTACCAGCCCGAAGTGTAGTAATACCTGGCAGTATCCAAAAAGAATTTCCAGCTGGGAGCTACGGAGTAAATTGTGCTCTTATTATTGGCACGCGTAAGGCATCTACAGATAAGAAAACTTCACTAAACGATGTACTACGCGATTTTCAAGTAGCGGTGTAAGTCCTATGAAAATTGGCTTTGACGCAAAACGCTATTTTAATAATAGCAGTGGACTTGGAAACTATGCACGATGGCTAGTTGATGGTCTTGCACAGCGTCAAAAGTTTGATTACCACCTATATCAGCCCAAAGAAGTTTCTCAGAAGGTTGATCTCCCCCTCCACTACCCCGAAGGTATTGGCAAGGCAACCCCAAGCTTGTGGCGTTCTAAGTTCGTTTGTTCCAGATTAGAGAGTGATAAAATTGATATTTTTCATGGAGTGAGTAATGAGATCCCTTTTGGCATACACAAAACCAAGATAAAAACTGTAGTAACGATACACGATCTTATTAATAAACGATATCCAGAGAATTACGGAGCAATAGACCGCATTATATACAATAAGAAGCTATACTACGCTCAGAAGCACGCTGCTAAGATAATAACACCCAGTGAGCAGACGAAGGAAGACATTATAGCTTTCTATGGCACTTCAGCCGATAAAATAGCGGTAATCCCTCTAAGCTTACAAGCCAACAATTTTGCCAGTGATACGTCAAATGTCAATGGAGATTATATGTTATGTGTGAGTAGTTTTAGTAAACGTAAGAATATCCCCCGCTTGGTAAAAGCCTATAACACATTAGAGAATTGTACTACTAAGTTGATCATTGCTGGTCATAACGGGGACTCATTTAAAGAAGTTCAAAACCTCGCAAGTGGTAATCCAAAGATTATTCTAAGACAAAATGTAGAAGCTAAAGAATTGAGTGCACTGTATCACAATGCCCTTTTCTGTGTATATCCTTCTGTATTTGAGGGTTTTGGCATTCCTATTTTAGAGGCATTTTCGTTTGGCAAAACTGTAGCAACCTCTAACATCAGCAGTATGCCAGAAGTAGGAGGCGACGCTGCTATATACTTCGACCCTACAGAGACTACCAGTATAGCTACAGCACTCAAAACTTTACTTGAGCCAATGAATAGACACGAATTAGAACGTAAAATAACGGGGCGTTTGGCTATTTTTAAGACACCCAGGCTATTGGAACAATACGAAAAAATATATGCAAGTCTGCTTTAGTCGCAACAATGATTCAGTTGGACGACTCTGCTACAGAATGACTTTACTGTGACAAGCAATGCCTTTAATAGCATTTAAATTTGCAGTGTATTATTGTTTCAATGTAGTAGTTAAGCAATAATAATACTTCATATTTAGTTTTTGGTTTCAAAAAGAGGGTTTTACCCTCTTTTTGTGTTTATAAACGCTTCATTTTCAACTCTATTTATATACAGTCTAAAAAGTTTTTAGAATGTGTATTATTTGTGTTCTGTGTGTTATAATAATATGCGAGAAAAGGTATTTTTGCCTCACCAAAATTGAACTCAATAAAACAGAGTATAGATGTCTAACAAATTCAAACAACAACCGAAATGGTTATTCCTAGTTTTAGGATTATTCTTCGCTCAGCAGTCTTTTGCCTACAAAAATGTCTTAACAAGACCCATAGACGGTGTTGAGGGTACAGACGAGCTTATAGAAAAAGGAAGTAAACTTTTTACCGCTAACTGTGCGTCTTGCCACGCATTGAAGGGAAAAGTAGTAGGTCCAGCTTTAGCAGGAGTTATCAATAAGTATGATGAAGATTATGAATGGCTAAATGCTTGGATAAAAAATAATCAGAAACTTATAAAGTCTGGAGATGCCAGAGCAAACGCCATATACGACGAGTACAATGGTGCAGCCATGAATATTTTTGAAAATCTAAGTGATGATGATATAAACTCCATACTCATGTGGATAGATAATGATGGCGACGGCCCTACAGAAGGTGGTGGTGTTACTGTTTTACCTACTGAACCTGAGCCAATACCAGACTCACTCTTCAATAATATCAACTGGGCTATCGCAATAATGAGTCTTTTGATATTCATTATTATCCTTATGATTTTCGGTATACTGGAACTGGTATCTAACGTTACCGGTAAAGAAATAATCAACTGGAATAACATTAACGCGTACATGATGCTTGTATTCTTAGTAGGTTTCTTTGGACTTGTTTTATACGAGTACAGTATTCACAAGCAGTTTTTATTGCCTGAGTCTGCATCTGAGCATGGTATAGAGCTGGATAAAATGATGCAATGGACATTTGCAGCAACACTACCAGTATTCTTCATTACGCAGTTTTTATTATTTTACTTTTCATTCAAATACAGACAAAAGCCAGGCAGAAAAGCATACTTCCTTTCTCACAATAACAACTTGGAGTATGTATGGACGATTATACCGGCCATAGTACTTGCAGTATTGGTTTCTGGCGGTTTCAAAATGTGGAACCAAATATTGAGAAGTAACGCAGGAGAAGATACCAAAAAAATTGAGGTATTTGCATATCAGTTTGGATGGAACGCAAGATACCCTGGTGCTGATGGTGAACTAGGCACAGCCAACTACAACCTTATTAATGGCATGAACCCATTGGGTGTAGCTAACAAAGAGCACGCAACGGAGCTTATTACTGAGCTTGGACAAGACATAGTATCAACACAAGAGGCTATTGATAGATTACCACAAGAGCTAGCTAAGCTTAAATCTACACTAGGTGGACTTGTAGATGATGACAGGGATGCTCGCCTTAGAAAAATAGCCGAATATACTTCGGGAGATAAGGAAGATGATTTACGATTAACTATTCGTGCAAGAAACACACAAATTGAGCGTTTGAAAGGAGCTCTTAAGGTTGAAGAAGGTAGTATGTTCACTGGAAAAGGTGACGATGATCAGGTAGTAGGTGAAATACACCTAGTGAAAGATGAGTTGATTACATTCAAATTCAGAGCTAGAGATGTAATACACTCTGCTTATCTACCTTACTTCCGTACACAAATGAACGTCGTACCCGGTTTGCCTACTGAGTTTACCTTCAGACCTATAAAAAGTACTGAGGACATGAGATTAATAAAAGGTGATCCAGAATTCGACTACTATCTTGTATGTAATAAGATATGTGGCAATGCTCATTTTAACATGAAAATGAAGGTTGTAGTAGAAGACCAGACTTCTTACGATAAATGGATGAACGAACAGGCAGGTTTGTTTGTTAAGAAAGAAGAAACCGAAAACGCGGAAACAGAAAGTACTGTAGAAGGTACTGAAACAGTAGCATTAAATTAATTTACAG
>CAWVTO010000015.1:0-17328 GCA_963932895.1 uncultured bacterium | reverse complement strand
CCATATCGCCGATGGCGTTATAGTTTCGGTACTGCACTTCATGGTGCCAGTTGAGCTTCTCATTTATGTTCTTGTTGCCAAAGTAAAGTAGCCAATTGCCTAGGTCACTGCTTTGAGCCAAACAAAGAGATGGTGTTGCTATCATAAGACCAAGTATCAGCCTGAATGCTAAGTGTTGCATGGGGCAAATATTTATATAAGAGTTTTGCTATGCAAATAATATTATCAGGATGATTTTCGGTAGTGTCTTCCTTTAGAAACGAGGTGTTCTTACATGCATTAATAGTACTTTCGTAGGCATAATATGAACGCAGATATTGCCATAGTAGGAGGAGGAATAGTCGGTCTAGCCACGGCCTATCATTTGACACTAAAGTACACAGACAAGAAGATTGTAGTTTTAGAAAAAGAAGGGGAACTTGCTTTTCACCAAACAGGTAACAATAGTGGTGTGATACACTCTGGACTCTATTATAAACCGGGCAGCTTAAAGGCTAAAAACTGCATAGACGGATACAATATGCTCCTTGCTTTTTGTGATGAGAACGATATACCCTACGAGCTATGTGGTAAGGTGGTAGTAGCTACAGATGAGAGTGAGATTCCGGCATTGCGTACTCTTTTTGATAGGGGAAGAGAAAATGGTCTAGAAGGCCTAGAAATGCTAGATAAAGCCAAGCTAAAAGAGATAGAGCCACACCTAGCAGGTGTGCAAGCTATCCGTGTACCGCAAACGGGCATCATCAATTACAAAAATATATGTGTCAAGTTAGCAGAGAAAATAACGGCAGCCGGAGGTGAGATACACCTAAACACACGTGTAAAATCGGTAGAAGAAAACGAGGAAGGTGTACAGATAGTCACCAACAAGAGTTTTGTAGAATGCCAAATGATGGTAAACTGTGCGGGGCTGTATAGTGACGAGGTAGCCAAGATGCACTTGGGCAGTGTAGACACCAAAATAATTCCTTTTAGAGGAGAATACTTTGAATTGACGAATGAGGCAGAACACCTCGTGAAGCACCTTATCTATCCTGTTCCAGATCCTGCATTCCCGTTTCTTGGCGTGCATTTTACGCGTATGGCAGATGGCGGTATAGAAGCAGGACCCAATGCGGTTTTTGCTTTTAAGAAAGAAGGATACAAGCGTACTGATTTTGATTTCAGGGACTTCTTTGGTAGCCTATTATGGCCCGGTTTTCAGAAGGTGATGTTCAAATATTGGAAAACGGGTCTGGGCGAGATGTACCGTTCGTTTAGCAAAAAAGCATTTACAAAAGCACTTCAAAAACTAATACCGGAAGTACGCGAGGAGCACTTGGTAGCTGCACCCGCTGGAGTACGTGCACAAGCGTGCGATCGAACAGGCGGATTGCTAGATGATTTCAAACTGGTTACCGAAAAACGGGCTATTCATGTTATAAACGCTCCGAGTCCTGCTGCTACTTCTAGTCTGAGTATAGGTAAGACCATTGCAGATATGGTAGAGTTGTAGACCAATCCTTCCTCTTATCTCAAGCGTTTAGTGTAATCAGTTGTAGGAGTTGCTAAGCCTTGCTCTTTTGCTTTGGCAGCAATTTTTCACGGAGAATGATCTGCATGCGTTAAAAATTAAATGTAAAACCTGTAGAAGCGATCCTTCTAAAGCAACACAGACGCAAAATAGAAAGCAATAGCTATTACAGTTACTACTTTCATTAGGGTACCTGCTACGAAACCTAGAAAAGAACCTTTGGCACTTTGTAGTGCTACTTGAGATGTTTGGCCAGATTGCTTTTCGCCTAGATAGGCTCCTACGAAAGGTCCTACTATAATAAGAATTACGGCCAAACCGGAGGTGAAAAAAGTAAGTACTACAGCTACAATAAGTCCTACAGTACTGCCACGAGAACCTGCTTTAGTACCGCCAAATTTTTTGGTACCCCATATCGGCATGTAGTAATCAATAAGGGTAATGAAAAGGGTGAACCCGCCGAGTATTATGAGCCAGGTGAAGTTATTTCTAGCCATTTCTGACTTGGTGCCTTCCTGTATGAGTAGGATCAATAGTGCAGCATAAGCAATTGGCGGTCCGGGTAAGGCAGGCAGTATGCTACCTGCAAAACCGATAATGATTAACAGGATACCTGTGATGACAATAGCTATTTCCATAACTACAATAATACACTACCCGTAAAGGGTAATGCCACTAAAAACGGATAAACGTAAGGATTTTAGCTGTAGTGAGGAAAAAAGAATGTAGAAACGAAATACATGGTAACCGCAAGTATGAAAATAACTTGGAAGATTGAACCTCCGAGTAGTTTGTCTTTGCTGCTTGCATTTTCGCCGTCTGTAGCCAATTTTTTTTCTGATAAATAAGAAACGATTCCTACTATCACCAATAAAACTGGGATTACAAAGAAGACTGCCATCATATTCTCTCTGGCATGCGTATTGAAAAGAGCAAGGAATAAAGCCCCCAAGGATAAAATAGCACCTGGCAGTTTTGGTAATTGTGTACCTCCAAAAGATGATGCCAAGATTAAAATGCTTAAAACGATTAATATATTTTCCATGTGGTAAGTAATTCTTTTACGTCTGCAAAAATCAAACATTCGGGCAACTTGACAAGTATCATATTAAGTATTTTTTACGGGAAAGTATATTTTAGCCTATTTGCGTGCTGAAATGAATGTTAATAGATTTGTAATGAGAAGGTTAAGTTGTTTTATAAATGCAGTCTAAATTATATATTTGGTGTAATACATACGGATGGACCCTAAACGAAAGGTAGTTGAAATACCCGAGAGGGTGATCCAGATTGCGAACTGTATCCGTATCCTTTTTTGGCGAAAAAAACGGCAATACGAATATATGTATTCGCTAAAGCACTAAATTTGAAACATAGATGAGAAATATTACCGTTTTAGCTGTTTTTGCAACACTGTTTACGTTAGGTCAAAATGTAAACGACACACTGGTGTATATGCAGTACAATCTGCTAAATTACCGCAATATCAGTAATTTTTGTACGGCGAGTAATAACAATCCTTCGGATAAAGAGGGGTACATGAATACTATAGTAAGCCATGTTAAACCAGATATTATAGCGGTGAATGAAATTGTAGGAGACGGTGGCACCGCTGCTAAGCGGCTCATTGACAATGCACTCAATAAAGATGGACGTAACTACTATAAGCAAGCCAACTATACGGGCAATAGCAACCTTACCAATATGCTTTACTACAATAAAAATAAGCTAGCACTTCACCGTCAAGATCAAATTGATAGAGCACTCAATGGGACTACTTTAGTACGCTTAATAGATGTATATGAACTCTACTATGTAGACCAAAGTGAGCTAGACCAGGGTGATACTACGTGGCTTGTATGTTATGTAGCACATCTCAAAGCGAGTACGGGTTCGGCCAATGTAACGCAACGTGCAAATGCCACCGAAGCTGTGATGAAATACCACGAGGATAATTACAATGCGAATAGGAGCTATATTTTTTCAGGTGATTTTAATATGTATACCAGCAACGAGCAAGGTTTTATTAATCTATTGGGTTACTCCAACAGAGCCGTGCGTTTCAAAGACCCTATTAACAAACCCGGATCTTGGAACAACAGTGGTAACTTTTCTTCTATTCACACACAAAGCACTCGTGCAAGTGGAAGCTGTCACAGTGGTGGCGGATTAGACGATCGCTTTGATTTTATACTGTGTGGGCAAGAGTTATTAGACAATGAGCGTGGTATGGGCTATGTATCAGGCTCGTATGTTGCGGTGGGAAATGATGGTCAGCAATTTAATGGTAATATCACTGATGCCGGAAACACCTCTGTGCCTTCCAATGTTTTAAACGCATTGTACAATATGAGTGACCATTTACCAGTGACTATAAAAATAACGATAAATCGTACAATGGCTAGCATAACAGAAAAACTAGCCAACAACTATTTGGTGATGACTAATCCTATAGAAAACCAGATGCATTGGAAAATGCAACTACCAATAGCAGGCATATTGCGTGTTATGGATCTACACGGAAAAGAAGTATTTACAGAGCAGGTAAAGCCAAGTAGCGAGTGGTATACGACAGACGTGAGTAGCTGGATAAATGGAGTGTACTACGCGAGTTTCACTACAGGAGATGGGCAAGTGATTCGTAGAAAACTGATGAAAATGTAAGGTATTTTACGTGTTAATCTTGAAAACTATTTTGTCCCAAAGGCTGCTATAGCTTTGACCCTATTACGGGTATCTCTTTTCTATGCATCCAAAGCACAATAGCACTGAATACAAATACGATTACGGCTAAGAAAAACAAGTAGCCTCCATCGCCTTGTACTTCTATACCCAATTGGGTAAGGTGAGATACAATAGCCCCACTTATTACGCCAAGCGATAGTCCAGCACCTGCCCAAGAAGTTTTGGGTATGAGGAGAAGTACAGCAGCAATGAGTTCTGCAATACCACTTCCAATACGGCCGTATGGTTCTAGTCCAAGGGTTTCAAAGATGTATACGCTTTCGGGTGCAGCAGTGAATTTAAAAAACAAAGTCTGAAGTAGTATCACCGCAGGTATAAGTCTGAGGATAAAAGGGATGTATTTTTTCATAATCATACTACAAGTATCGTAAACATTAATTAAAAAAATGTCATGTGTGCGTGCGAAATAAATAATCGACTGTCAAAATTAAGTTGCTTTTTAGGTTTGCTCTTAAGGCTGAACAGTGCAATAAGAAATATTCTCATTATACAAAGAAATAGGCTATCAATACAGCCCCGGCCAAAAAGCATCTACCAGATGATGGACCTCTGTTTTGTATTGATTTTTGATTATCGATATAACGTCGTACCTTACATTGTTATGCAAGTCCCTATCCAGTAAAAAGTCTTCTGCTCCTTGGGCTAGCATGTTGACCTTGCCTGTACCTATGGATTCCTCTGGATTGCCGTACTTGTCCGTTTCACGGGTTTTTACTTCTACTATTACTATCCAGTCTTCTATGGAAGCAATTATGTCTATTTCTGCTCTGCCGCTGCGGTAGTTTCTAGCGAGTATCTTGTAGCCCTTGCTTATGAGATGGGCAGTGGCTATCTCTTCTCCTTCTTTGCCGAGTTGTTGTTTGTGTTGAGACATTAACTGTGGGATTAATAGAATTGAGACTGCTTACATGGATTTTAATTCTTGAATAGCCAAGTAAGCCATCAACCCACTACCTACTTTCAAGGCCTTTTCGTCTACATCAAACGCAGGCGTATGCAGCATAGAGGTTATGCCACGTTCGGTGTTTCGTGTCCCTAGTCTATAAAAACACGCAGGAATTTCTTGGCTATAGTAGGCAAAGTCTTCTCCAGCTGGCCATATTTCGAGGTCTTCTACATTTTCTGCTCCCAAGTATTCTTCGGCCCATATACGAGCATTGTTACTGAGGTCTTCATCATTCTTGAGGAAAGGATATCCTTTGCGTACTTCCGCCTCGCAAGTAGCACCGTGCATCGTTGCTGTGTCGTTGCATATTTTCTCTATGAGTGTATGTGCTCGCATTCGCCATTCTTCGTCATACGTGCGAAAAGTTCCCTCCATCAGCACCTCATTTGGGATAATGTTGGTAGCTCCATTGGCTATTACCTTGCCTATGCTCACTACGCTGGGTACGCTTGGTTTGCTATGACGACTTACCACCGTTTGTAGTTGAGTGATTATTTGTGCGGCGATCACTACAGGATCTACATTCTGGTGGGGATGAGCTCCGTGCCCACCTTTGCCTATTACTTTTATGTGTATCTCGTCTGCACTGGCCATATACAGTCCAGAGCGAAAACCTACTTTTCCTGCATCTATGAGCGGCATTACGTGTTGGCCAAGTATTTTTTCTATGCTAGGATTCTTAAGAACTCCATTCTTTATCATAATGCTAGCACCTCCAGGTAGTCTTTCTTCTCCTGGTTGAAAAATACAGCGTACCGTTCCTTCAAATTCATCTTTCAATTCATCTAAAATACGTACAGCTCCAAGCAGGCATGTAGTATGTACATCGTGACCGCAGGCATGCATTTTGCCCTCGTTCTTTGATTTATATTCTACGTCGTTTTGTTCTACGATGGGCAGTGCATCTATATCTCCACGTAGAGCAATTGTTTTGCTATCTGGGTTCTTCCCTTTTATATCTATGAAACCTCCTGTTTCGGTGATTTTCTCCAAGTCGTACCCATTGTCTTTGAGTTTCTGGGCAATGAATTTAGTAGTTTCATATTCCTCAAAGCTCAATTCTGGATGACTGTGCAAGTACCTACGTGTAGCTACTAAGTCATCAAAATGCTGTTCTGCGAGTTGTGTTATCCTATCTGATAGGTTCATAGTTCAAAGGTAAATGATTTTCACGTAAGCAATCACGATTGCAATCGAGGGCTTTGAAGTAACACGCTTCTGTACTGAGTTCTTTCTTACAGAGTATTATTGTTTATTTGTACTATATAATGATACCACAGGCCATCATAGACAAAATCTTTGACGTAGCTCCCATAGAGGAAGTGGTAGGAGAGTATGTAACACTGAAACGTGCTGGAGCAAACTATAAAGGTCTTTGCCCATTTCACGACGATACCAATGCGAGTATGAGTGTATCGCCAAGCAAGGGTATTTTCAAATGTTTTAGCTGTCAGCAAGGGGGTAATGTTTTTCAATTTGTAATGGAGCATGAAGGACTTTCTTATCCGCTGGCTATTAAGCACTTGGCAGAAAGGTACAACATTCCTATAGAAGAAGGACAGATAGATGTAAATGAGTTAAAGGAAGAGGCTCGGGTAAAAGAAGGGGTATATGCCTGCCTAGAATTTGCCAGAAAACATTTCAATGAACGACTCAACGATAGTCAAGATGGCAAGGTGATTTATAAGCCTTACCTTATAGAGCGTGGCATCAATCAGCAGACTATTGACAAGTTTAGCATTGGACTTAGTGGTACGCACAAGAGCCATTTGTTAGACGAAGGATTGAAAAGTGGCTACGGAGCACAGCAACTATACGACGCTGGCCTCGTAAAAAAGATAAATGACGATGGTGGTATCATACAGAGTAATCTGAGAGATACGTTCATTGAGCGTATTGTTTTTCCTATCTACAATGTGAGCGGAAAGGTGCTCGGTTTTGGTGGCAGAATAATAAAAAAAGATACCAAAGCACCGAAATACCTGAATAGCCCAGAAACGGTAGTCTACGAAAAACGCAAAGAGCTGTATGGCCTAAGCGTGAGCAAAAACGACATACGCGTAAAAGATCAGGTTTTCTTGGTAGAAGGCTATATGGACGTGGTGAGTCTCAATCAAAGCGGTGTAGAGAATGTGGTAGCCGCCAGTGGTACAGCGTTTACCGAAGAACAGGCACGCTTGCTTAAGCGTTTTACACATAACATTACGATGCTATTTGATGGCGATGTAGCTGGAGTGAATGCAAGTTTGAAACATGTAAAGACATTACTTGCTGCAGATTTGAATGTGAAAGTGGCACTATTCCCTGAGGATGAGGATCCAGATAGTTTCATACAAAAAAGAGGAACGTCTGAGTTTCAAGCCTACGTTATAGAAAAAGCTCAAAATTTTATAGAGCTAATAGTAGAGGTGAAGATGGGCGATAACAAGCACGATCCTATCAAAAAAGCCGAAACTGCACGTAGCATTGCAGAGAATATTGCGGCATTGCCAGACCCCCTAAAACGAGCAGCTTTTATTAACGAAACGGCTAATCTACTAGCGATACCAGAGCGTATCTTGATAGACGAAGTCAATAAATTTAAACAAGACAGTCGCAAGCAAAAAGAACGAGAGCAGCGAAGAGATGATAGAGTACAGGAGCAACAAAATGCAACTATACCTGCTGATGGTCCACCTCCTGGATTTGACTATGTGCCCGATTTCACGGAGTTTCAAACACCGGAAGCACTGCTCATAGACAAGAAAAACTACCAAGAACAAGATTTATTAAAAACGCTTATTCTCTATGCAGACCAAGAGTTTGATGAGGAACAGAACGTAGCACAGTACATTTTCAAAGAGTTAGAAGAAGATGAGATATGGCCGGTATCTGCTGAGTATGCAGATATTTTTAAAGAGGCACAGGAATATATAGAAGAACATAAAGTTCTCAATGAGTTGTATTTTATACGTAACCCAAAGACCAGTAAACTGGCGGCAGATATACTTAGCCAAAGGCATAGTCTTAGCCCTGGATGGGAGGAAAATTTTGAGAAAATAGTGAAGACGGATGTAGACAATTATAAGCACCAAGTGGTGCAAAATTTGAACTACCTGAAGCTAAATCATATTGAAATGTTAATGAAAGAGAATCAAGAAAGCCTCAAAACTGCAGATACCGAAGAGGATATAGTTATCTATCAAAACTTGCATGCAAATCTGCAAGAGATAAGAAAAAAAGTGACAGACCAGATAGGTGCCGTAATATTGTAGCAATGACAAACGAGTGGTTATTCCATATTTGCAGAAATGGACTGCGATTACCATTGGGTATTTATCTTAGGAAAATACACTTTGAAAATGTACAGAATTTTACTAAAGATGTTCCTGTACTCATAGCTTGTAACCACCCCAACTCATTTTTAGATGGAGTTATTTTTGAGCATTTCACAGGAAGACGTGTGTATACACTCGCTCGTGGCGATGCATTTATGAAACCTGTGGCAAATTATATGCTACGTAGTATGCGTATAGTGCCCATTTTTAGGGCTACCGATGCAGATACCAAAATCGCTCGCAAGGGAAATGCAGAAACCATGGATGAGTTGTATGAGCGTTTCTCGTTGAAGCACTGCATACTTATTTTTACGGAAGGAATAGCCTATCCAGAGAAAGCACTCCGAAGGCTCAAAAAAGGTACGGGCAATATCGCACTAGAAATGCTAAAACGCAGTGACTACACTATGGATCTGCACGTAGTACCAACTGCCCTTAATTACACTGATTTTGGCAAGCAGATGCAGACGGTTCATGTAAGTTATGGCGAGCCTATCCGCTTGCTAGACTATGTAGATTTGCTAAAGGAAAATGAGAAAGCCTTTATGGATATGGTAACGGAAAAGGTGCAAGTCAAATTTGAAAGTGATGTAGTGATTACTAAGGGGGACTATACCGAAGAGAAAGAGTTTGTACACGACCTGATGGTCAATGAAAACTACAGGCCGCTCGTTCATAAGTCTATACGTCCGTGGAAATTGTCTATAACCAAAGCAAATGCCATGGATGAAGGTCTTGCTACTAAGGTTAAAACATATCAAGCAGGATTAAAAAAGAATAAAGTACTCGATGCCAATATTGGCAGACGTTCATTTGATTTCTTATCTACCTTGTTGGCTATCTTCACATTTGGCATAAGCTTTCCAATATACTTGGTTTGGAGTTTGCTTATTGTTGGAGTAAAAGCTTTTGTAGAGGCTAAATTTAAAGGCATCGTTTTCAGAGATTCGGTGAAAATTGGATTTGGGATGATTGCAGGTATGCTTCTTACCCTCTGTGTATTTATAACACTTTCATTTTGGTTTAGCGGGTTCCTATTATTTATTGCAGGTGTCTTGGGTGTCTACGGTGCTATATGTTGGTTTAGAGTAAAGGAATCTTTGCCTTACCTCAGAAACGAGCTGAGATGGTATAGCCTAGCAGATGACATACGTCAAGATCTAGCAGATCAGCGAGCCAGTATCGTAGCCGATATTAGTTAATTTTGGCAAAAAAAAAGCATTCTGCTAGGCAGAATGCTTGTCTATTTTCAGTAACGGATTAGTGCGTTACAATTACTTTTTTCACACTTACGGCATCACCGTCTCTTACTTCTAAAAAATAAGTTCCAGCGGGCCATGTCGTTGTTGCTATTTGCTTGTCGGATGTTCGGATTACCTCATTCCCTATCGTATTATAGACAGTGACGGTCTCCACATTGCCTTCTAATTGTATGTAGTCCGTAGCAGGGTTTGGGTATACCTTTACTTCAAGTTCTGTTGATTCGCGTACTGAAGCCACAAGATTGTTTTTCAAGTCTGCGGTCCATATACCTCTACCGTGTGTGTAGATATACAATTTTCTATCGCTCTCTCTCAGCCTTATTTGATCTATTGGTACGTTTGGAAAACGTGTTTCCTTTTGCCAACTCTGGCCAGCATTGAGCGATGTGTATAGTCCATAGTCTGTTCCTACTAGTATATGGTCACTCATATCTGGATCTACTTCTACCCAGTTCACTGGTACACTTTCTGGGAGGTTTGCACTTATATCGTCGAATATGGCAGAGTCAGAATTGGCGTTACGAACTCTCCATATTCTGCTGTCCGTATCAATATTCACAAATCCACAGTATATCGTTGTTTCATCATTAGGGTCCACCTCTATGCAGCCAATAGTACCTCCTAAGAAAGATCGATTTGCGGGTAAGTTCCCAACTTCCCATATAGGAAGTTCTTCACCGGTGCTTGCTGTTGCCGCGTTATTCACATAGTACAATCTAGAAGCGGTTCCTCCTAAATAAGCAATTGGGTTTTCGCTGTTACTTAATCCTACCGAAAACGATTCGCCCAAAACGCTATTGGTTAGTGCCATCCACGAATCTCCTTGGTCTGTGGAGCGAAACACTCCTCTTCTTGTTGGCACATAAATTTGATCGCCATCTCGGTTATTTATTTCAAAAGGATTAATAAACCAAACGCCATCATCTCCACCTACGGTACTGCGAATAAAATTACTGATTCGTTGAGTTCCTGTAGCACTCTGTCTTCTCATATTCAAATACTGAGAAGAGACATAGCGTACACCGTCATCTTGCTGATTTACGGAGCAAAATGCACCATCCCCACCATTAATATTTGCAAAAGAAGGTATGCCGTTATTGCTAAACCGTGTGCCATTATCTTGAGTTCCACCTACCACAGAATTACCTGTAGGGTAGAAATGACCCGCATAAAACTGAGTAATATTCAAGCCATTATTTAAGCTTGTGAAGCTAGTCATGTTTATTTTATTGAATCTATTAACACCAGCATCGTTTCCTACTAAGAACTCATTATCATTTATCCAAGTCACCTCGTGATAGTCAGCATGGGGATCTGCCATAGTTCTCCACGATTGTCCTCCATCGCTAGAGTATGTAGGGTCTACGCATAGGCTAGTGACAAAATTTGTGTCTGTCGGAGCCGCAGATAGCTTGAAGCAATACCAAGCTTGAGCATAGCTCACATTAGCCGGAGGGTCTGTAAGTCTATTCCAAGTAACACCACCATTCGATGTCTTGTATAAACTATTGATATCAAAACCATCAGAAGAGGCTAACTGTGCGTACATCACAAGTGGATAGTCTCTTACGTAATCAAAAGATATTCTGCTATAACCAGAAGTGGGCCAGTCACCGCCATTCATTCGAGTAGCAACCAATGTTGTTTCATCTATATCTACTATACCGTAAGCATTTACTGCTATAAGTATGTGTCCATCTTCACGAACTTCTATTTCATGAATACGTGTACTGGTGCTATAGATTCTTGTGAATGTTTGTGCAGCATCTGTGCTTCGCCATAATCCTCCTGAGTGTGTTGCCACATAGATGGTACTGTCAAATACAAGAGAATGTTCCACATCCCATATACCCGTAAGCGAAGTAGTCATAGTGTGCTCTAAGTGTTGGAATGACTTTGCTCCATCTTCAGATTTGAATAGTCCTAAACCGCCAAGGTCTGCAGAGTTGCCAAATGCTTCTCCCGTTCCGTAGTAAAAAAGGTCATTATCAAAAGGACTCTGTGTGATACTGGTTGCAGATAATGTTGGAGCATAGTCATCTAAGGCATTCCATTCTATTCCGGCGTTTTCACTTACCCAGATACCTCCAGACACTCCCGCACATAGAAACCTGTTTGGGTTACTGTAGTCTACCAGTATAGAACGGGTGCGTCCACCTACATTAAATGGACCTACCTCTCGTATGTTTTCTAAATTGTCCTCAGCTTTTTTATATCGAGTTTTGTTCGCTTGATCTGCTTTGTACCATTGCATTGCCAGCCCTTTTGGGATTTCGCCGTTCTCGTCCCCTTTTAGCTCACGAAAGTGCTCTACCCAGCCAGGGTGTTGCCCTTGACTTTGCACATTTACACTTTCAGATTTAGCCCATTGCCATATACCAATAGAACTTATAAGTAGTAGAACTACACCTATGCTTAACTTTTTATTCATCTTACCCATGAGTAACGTTTTAATCCTTCTTTCTGTTTAGCCCCATGCTTTTCAGCATCCAACGAGGCAACGGTTTTAGTGCATCTCGCTTGCGGAGATCAAGGTACCACCCTATTTTTTTGAGGATAGCGATTTTGTGTGTCTCTACAAATTCTATGAGTGTACCATCTGGATCTTCGATATAGCTGAAGTGTCCTGCAGCCTCTCCCATATCAAATGAGTTGGCACTGTCTACAGTAAAAGGATGTCCAGCGACTTCGCACTCTTCTTGCAGTGCTTTCATCCCTATCACATCAAAGCAAAGGTGAATAAAACCAAGGTCGCCCCAGAATCTTCCTTTGTAAATATTTTGTCCTTTTTCGTCTAGGTTTTGTACGAGTTCTATTTGCGTTTGACCCAGTAATGGGCTAAATCCTCCTTTACGCGGTTTGCTGTGTGTGAGTATAGCTCGTTTAAAATTACTCTTACCACTCTTTTGTGAGTTGAGGTCGGCAAATGTCCCTTCACCTTGCCACTCTACTTTGTCGTATCCTAAGATAGAACTATAAAATGCGATAGATTTTTCAATGTCAGATACCCCAAGTATGGCACCGTATACTCCACCAGTAGCATCACCACGGTCTTGGAACCATTCATCTGATTCTATGATTTGAAAAGAATTGCCATACGGGTCTTTTACGAAGAAATGCTTTAGTCCGTTTGGAGTTGTTTCCACTTGCTTAGATACCAAGTAGGTTTTATCAAAGTCGGCAAATGCCTTGGATACATCTGGGCTTTTTATCTTACAGATATTAATACCTAGGTCTCCTAGTTTTGGTTCAAAACTGCAAGCCACGGGAGTGCGGCTAGTATATTGCCATATCTCAAAACCCCCACCGCCTTGCATGTTCATAGCGAGTATGGCATGTCTATCGTGTGGTTTGCCGCCTGTGTAAGGAAGCATGAGTTCTGCTGTGGCAGCTTCTTCAAAAACAGGCACATCCATATTTAAGTTCTTACGATACCACGTCCAAGCCTCGTGAACGTTAGGGATGCCTATTCCCATTTGCTGTATTCCGCTTATTTCTTTTTTCAAGGGTGGCGAAGATACTTGAAGGAGTATAGGTGGGCAAATAGAATTTGCTGAATGGACCGGCCGAAGAACTTCAGAAAGACGATCAGTACTTTATGCCCAACGCTTCATACAGATGGCTGAGGGTCCAAGCAGGCCCAATCATCAAAAACTGTACGTCCTTCAGAAAAGAAGGTTTTTTACCTTCATGATTATGCCCAATGAACTGAACAATCCACGCAACAACAAAAATACTAACCATTATGACCCATAACGGGGCGAAGTTTAGTGTTTCTAGCTGGTGTATTCCCGCCAATACCAGAGCAGAAAAAAGGAGCATTCCTATAAAAAGTGTAAAAGACAACCTCAGGTAGTAAAATAGTCCAAGAGCAATAACTACTGAACCAAAGTGTATGTAGGGAGCTAAGTGATGAGGTGCGAAGTGTTCTAAGACACTGCCAGTAGGAATGAGCGATAGCAGCCCGATAAGGCTGAAAAATATAGCTGGCACACAGAAGTAGTGAACTATCTTATTAAATTTAGTTTGATGACTTTCACCATATTCTGTGAGTAGTGCGTCTTTTTTTTTCATTTTATGTTCAAGTGTACGGCTTTTTATTTTGCAAATAAAATACTATTTCGCACTCACTCGCTTGGGGATAAAGCGAAATAAACATGGAGCGGAGTGTTTGATGTAGGTCATCAGCACTTCGTTGCCAACGATATAGATATTAGGTATATTTTAGCGTACTCTGAATTTATAGTTACTTGTCTCTTCAGAGGATTGCTAGTCTGCTAAAAGTAAGTTTAAGTATTTGGTCATTTCTTTTTTGCTCTCTAAGTTAGTGCCCTCAAATGACATTTCCTTTTTTTGTACGACTTCATTCTCTTTCAAATCTATAATTACATAAAAAAGGTAAGATTGATCTGAGTTTCGAAGCAGTTTGTGTATGCCAAATGGCATGTAGGGAATAAAAATGGTTGTCGCATTTAGTGTTTTGTTTAATTCAGTAAAACCCATAGATTCATCGTAAGATCTTACTGCAAGCCAGACTACATAGTCAGTTTGGTATTTAGCCCTTATAGCATCTAGTCGCTCTTTTGAGGCTGGTAGCACTTTAGTGCCTATTTTCATATCATACTCAATGAACTGAGAAATGTAATTGCCTAAAGTAGAAATATCATCCACCTTATCCCCATCCATTTTATTCAAAAGTCTAAAATCTAGTATTGAATTGTTGATTCCGTGAGTATTCATTGATTCTTCAATGGAATGCAGTAGAAGTGCTTCATTATTGTAGCTTCTTACATAGTCAAAATAGCCAGGCTTTTGGTTTGCCATGTGTATATAGTAAGGATTATATACTATTATATTGTCTATTTGTGACAGCTGTATTATTGGTAAACCTTCAGTGCTACGAGATTTATGTTTTTCAAGGGAGTCAAATTCGGTTTTGTATAATTCAGTGCGTGCGATTTTCTTAATAGACTTGAGCAATAGTTTTGTTAGATCGTCATTAATGTCAGCTGTATCATATCCAGTTTTGATATACCGATAAGAAGGGTATTCTTGTGCACTAGCCATTAGTGTTTGCGACTCTTGAAAGAGTTCCTTGGATTGGCTGTCGTTGTTTTTAACGTAATTATTGTAAGAATGAATGAAGTTGAAGGCTAAAAAATTATACGGTGTGTTTTTGTACATTACAGACCACAAGTCATATATGGATCCCGAATATTTTGCTGATTTTTCATGGATTTTATGGGACGAAAATTCCCTTTGGGAAACTCTTAACAAGCACAATGTAATGAAGTTGTTCAACCAGCTATCGTTCATATCCCTGTCAATATTCATAATCAAAGCATTATAACCCGCTTTAGCAAAAAGATTGTGGTCATAGAGAAGAAGAATATGCTCTGTACGTGCTGCTTTTTTTAATTCGTCAAAGGCGTCTTTCTGTATTTTGTTATGTAGAACACCTTTTTTGATCTCTCTGTTTTTTAAGTTCTCTTGACAGTATTTTATCCGATCTTCTATTTCAGGGTGAGTGGAGAATTTGAATTTTTTCTTTTTGCGTTTGGTCCTTTTTTTTGCTTTAGGATATAGTGAATTTAGAGTTTTTACGTCCCAAGATTTAAATAATGAGCTGTTCAAGGATGCCTCTCTATAGCCCAAGTGCGAAGTCTTCAGTTTCTCTAGGACTGAGAATATGGCTGATGTATCATATTTACTGGAAATAAAATAGTCTAATGCTAGTATATCTGCTTCACGCTCTAGAGATCTAGAAAACGCATGTTCTGAAGTCCAACTTTCGTCAACAGAAATTGCATTATACTCATCTTTCCCTCTGAATATTTTAAGCTTTTGATTGAAAGCTTCATGATTATGCTGCTTTATGAAGTGTACAATTTCATGAGCTACTACAAATGCAAGCTCGGCTTCATTGTCTAAATGAGCAAGTAGTCCAATTGTGAAAAAGAGGTCCCCTTGGTCAGTTGAAAATGCGTTGACTTCTGGTGATTTGTATGCGTAAAAGTGTAAACTCTTTCTAATATGCAGGTTATTTTTTAGAAGATGATCAGCTATGCTGTTAATGAGTTTTGTATAGTCGTCATTAATGTAGACATCTCCCTGGGTTTTAATAGCGTCAATTAAATAGATGGTAGTCTCTAGATTTTTTAATCTAGCTAAGCGAATATCACGCGGTTCGTAGATTGAGGAGTCTAGCAGTATTGCTTTCTTCTCTTCATGTTTTTTCGAAGTTGATATAAATAGTTCCGATGGAATTTCACCACTAGAGCAAATTTGAGTAAAAGCAGACGGTGCTATTATGGTGAATGAAATTAGAAATAGATACTTCATTTTTTAATAGTTAATGGCGGTCCCTACACTGAAGTTGATAAAAATATTTGAATTATATCTTTCACCTTCTGATATAAAAGAACTCGGTATGCCCGTCTCGAAAGTCAGAATCACATTGGATTCTGTGGCATGATCTTTTTTGAATGAGAATCTCACGGCTGGGCCATAACTTATAGTTTTAAATTTATATCTATCCTCTGATTCTGTACCCTTGTAACCTAATAATGGTGACAAGAATGCTCGCATACCAATTCCAGCAGTGAATCCTTTTTTACTCGTATTGTTGTAGGTAGAGTGGTATCCATAATTGAAGTCGATATAGCTAGATCCACTCAGCGTAGCAAACCCAGTCTTAATAGCATCATCGGGGGTAGATATACCAAGTCCCAAGCTTAAATCAACGAGTGTCGAAAAAGCAATAGATGCCTTATCCTTAAAATTTAAGATATTGATTCGAGCATTGTATCCCATATTTATTAAAGATACCATAAAAACCGAAGATTTTAAATTAAATTCATTGTCTTTGATTACGTCGAAAGATGGCGTCTTACCGTGAAAGGAACCAAGTCGATAGTGACTGAAGTAGTTGCGTTCAACAAAGGAAAATTCATTTGAGTTTTGTGCATACTGAGCACTACAATCATTAGTAACGCAAAAAAGAATAAGTAGGGTTAGTAGTTGTTTCATGGCCTATTAAAGATCATACAAGTATAACGTAAAACTACTTTAAGATAATAAAGTAGCGACTAAAATCCTATTTCGCACTCACTCTTTTGGCAACAAAGCGAAATAACCACGGAGCGTAGCGTTTGAAATAGATCATTAGCACCTCGCTGCCACCTATGTAGATTTCAGTTTTCTTATTGCGAATCCCTTTTAGAATAGCACTCGCACACTTCTCAACGGAAACACCACTTTCTTGTCCGGGGTCCATCTCAGCGTGAGCTTCACCAGTACCCGTAAGAGCGTTTTTACTAATGTCAGTCTTTATTCTGCCGGGGCATACCACCATCACGTGTATGTCGGTATCTTTTAGCTCCAGCCCTAGTGCCTCGTACCATCCGTGTAGAGCGTGCTTGCTAGCAGCATAGTAGGATCGGAGCGGAAATCCAAATTTTCCTGCAGCACTACTCATGGCTATGATACTACCCGTATTGCTCTTTTGCATAAGAGGTAATACGGCCTTGGTAAGGTGTATACTCC